>JBKJTD010000213.1:0-11764 GCA_046590915.1 Vicinamibacterales bacterium | reverse complement strand
GTCGTAATGCCCGCGCCGCCCGAACCACCGCCGGCAAACGACCAGTCATGAGGGCGAATGAGGTCTTCGTACGGACCATCGGTGCGGCGCACGAACGCGGCGGCCACCACATGCTGGCCCGCCTTCACCGACACCGGCATCGTGAACATCGGCACGCCACCGCGACCATCGGCGGACTCGGCCTGCTGCGTTTCGTACTTCACCAATGCGGCGCGCTCACCATTGATGGACACGTCGATGTCTTCGAACCGGCTGTTATTGCCGCCCGTCAGATTGATCTCGAACACATAGTCGCCGTCGGCAGGAAATACGTGCTTGACCACCAGACCGCCACGCGTGCCGTAGGGCGCGCCTTCCACGTAATCCCAGGGATGCTGCGACGCGTAGCTGGTGTTGGCGTACGTGCGATCGAGATTGGTCGCCTGGCGGTCGCCAAGGGCCATGCGGCTGATGTCGCTGGCCGCGTTGAGGAACGACTCGAGTAATGTCGCCGACAACATCTGCTCATCGGCGATGTTGTCGAAATTGGCATTCATCGTGTCGAGAGGCAGCCACTGGCCCGACTCCACCTCGAGGCCGAGCACCTCACGGACCGAGCGCGCATACTCAGCGCGATTGAGGCGTGGAAACACCCGCCGACCGGGGTTAGGGCTCGCGGCGTACGCCGCGTCCAGCCGGGACTCGAGCCCGTCAATGAGTCCCTGCAGACTCGCTTCGTCCGGCGGCGTGGTGCCGGGGGGCGGCATCATGCCCGCGCGAAGTTTGCGCACCATCCGCTCGGCCACGTCCGCGCGTTTCGCGGTGTCGGCCATCACGAAGGTTTCAAGCGACTGGCTGCCGGCCTTGGTGACGTCGTTATGGCAATCGACGCAATAGTCCTGAATGATCGTGTCGGGGTCCATCGTTGGACGGACGGGCGTGAGTGCTGTCGCCGCGTGGGACGCCACAGGTCGCGCCCAGTCGGGCACACCAGTGACGTCAGCGGTGGCCACTCCGCTCTGACTGGCCGCAACCACCATCGTTGCGCCACACGCCGCGCCAAACACTGCCACCAACCTCACCACGGTCATCGGCTGCTCCCCCGCTGTCGCACGGGCACTCGATCATTGGATTTGCGTGAATATACACCGAAACAGGGCCGCCTTGGCCACGCCAGGACAGCACACATTGCCCTACAATAGGCCGCGTTCCCGCATGTCTGGAGGGTCTTCCCGTGCGTGCCATTTTTCTGTGTTCACTCGCGTTTGCTGCAGCATTGGCTGCCGGTCCGACCGTGTCCGGCCTTCCTCAGCGTCCCCAGGGTCTGCCCGCGACTGGCTCGGCCGGTGCCACGGCCGACCATGTGTTTCTTGAAGATCTCACCTGGGCGGAGGTTCGCGACCTGGTTCAAGCCGGCACCCGCACCGTCATCATCGCCACCGCCGGCACCGAACAGAAGGGCCCGCACATGGTGGACGGCGAGCACAAGTTCGTCATGCACTACGCCGCCGACAAAATCGCCCGGACCATCGGTGGCACGCTCGTGGCGCCGGTCATCGCATATGTCCCGGAGGGCAGCTGGGAGACGGTCGGCGGCCACATGGGCAAGCCAGGCACCATCACGCTGCCCGACGATCGGTTTGTCGAACTGCTGGTCAACACGGGGCGTAGTCTCAAGGCCGGAGGCTTTACCACCGTGTTGTTGCTTGGTGAATCGGGCGGCAACCGGACGGGCCTGCGCACGGCCGCCACGCAACTCAACGAGTTGTGGAAGGACACGGCAAAGGCGTACTGGGTCGACGACTACTACACCAAGTCTCACGCCGATCAGCGCACCTACATCACCGAGCAGTTGAAGATCCCCGCCGACAAGATCGGCAATCACGCCAACATTCAGGACACGTCCGAGCTGTTGTTCGTCAATCCTGCACACGTGCGTCCCGCAAAAATTGCGCCGGGAGGCGGTTACGCCAACTCCGGAGTGTCGGGTGACCCGACCAAGGCCACGGCCGCGCTCGGCAAGATCTTTATCCAGATCAAGATCGACAACGCCGTCAATCAAATCAAGGGACTGATGGCGGGCACACTCAAACCGGCCGAACCGCAGGCGGCACGTGGTGGCGGCGCGGGACGAGGGGGACGGGGACAAGGTGTGGGTGGCGTGGGTGGCGTGGGTGGGGTCGGTCCGCGGCCGTCGACCGCGACGACGGCACCAGCGGGCATCTCGCCCAACACTCCTGCCGACACGGTCTTCATCGACGAACTCACCTGGGAAGAAACACGCGACGCCATCGTCTCCGGCAAGACCACCGCGATCATTCCCACGGGCGGTACCGAGAAAAACGGGTACCACATGATTCTCGGCAAACATAACTACGTCGTCGCCCACGCCGCGAACCTGATGGCGCGCCGGCTCGGCAACGCGCTTGTCGCGCCGCCCATTCAATACGTGCCGGAAGGCAACCCTGACCGTGCCGGACCGGGCACGATCTCCCTGCCGTCGCCGGCCTACGATAGGCTGCTCGATGCCACGGCACGCAGCCTCAAAGCGCATGGCTTCACGCACATTCTGTTCATCGGCGACAGCGGCGGCAATCAAGCGGGCATGACGGCCGTGGCCAAGCTTCTTGAGGAGGAGTGGAAAGCCGAAGGCGTATGCGTCCTGTCGTTGACCGACTACTACGAGCGGGGCCGCGAGCACTATCGCGCCTGGATGCTCGCGCAGTTCGGATACGACGATGCGATTATTGGGAGCCATGCGGGCATCAGCGATACCTCGCAGATGCTGCATGTGCGGCCCGCTGGGATTCGGAAGAGCCATCTGAAGCCGTGGGGCGGACCGACCGATTCTGGCGTGTCCGGGGATCCGTCCAAGTCCACGGCCGAGATTGGTCGTATGGGAATTGAGTTCAAAGTGAATGCCGCCATCGCGCAGTTCCGCGCGGCGACGGCGCCGCCACGGCAGGGACGCGGAGGCGGCGGGGGAAGTCAGCAGTGAAATTGAATGTGTTATCGTGCGACCGCTTGCGCGGTCTCAAAATTTCCCGATGGGTGCTGGTCGTCGCGGTGGTCTCGACGGGGTGGATGACGTCGGTGGTCGTGGCGACCAAGGCGACCGATCAGGCGGCCGTCAAAAAAACGACAAAGGCACGCGTGTACTCCGCCGCGCAGGCCACGCGGGGTGAAGATTTGTACATGAGCCTCTGCCTGTCGTGCCATCCGCCCGCCACCTATACGGGGGCCGTGTTCAAGACGTGGCAGGGCCGCAACCTCGGAGAACTGCTGGCATTCCTGCAGGAAAAAATGCCCAAGAACGACCCGGGCAGCCTGACTGACAAGGAATACGCGGACGTCATCGCGTACCTGCTGAAGCTCAACAAAATGCCCACAGGCCGCGTCGACCTGCCGACTGACGCGAAGATCCTGCGCGCAATTAATATCGACATTCTTCCGTAGAAGGAGAGATCCGCATGGCCCAGTGGTTTCGGTTTCGTCGCACGACCGGTTTTGTCGCGTTATCCACGATCGTTGTCGTCGCCGTCGTGGCCGCGGTGACTCACGGGACCGCCTCCACACAGCCCACCAACCTCGTCCGTGGCAACGTGCCCGGGGAATGGCGCTATTGGGGCGGTGATGCGTGGAGCACGCGGTATTCGCCGCTCGACCAGATCAACGCGTCGAACTTTGGTTCGCTGGAACAGGCCTGGCGCTGGAGTGCCGGCGCGTTTGGCGCAGACGAGTACTACCGGACCACCCCGTTGTATGCAAACGGACGCCTGTTCACGGTCGCCAGTACGCGTCGTGTCGCGACCGCGATCGATCCGGAAACCGGGGCAACCTTGTGGATGTGGCGCCTCGATGAAGGCATCCGCTGGCAGAAGGCTCCGCGCCAGTTCGCGGGACGCGGTCTCTCCTACTGGACTGACGGCGTCAACGAACGCATCATCATCATCACACCCGGGTATCACATGGCGCTGCTCGACGCCAAGACCGGCCTGCCCGATCCGAAGTTCGGCAAAAACGGCGTGGTCGATCTCATGGAAGGTTTGGGCTTCCCGCTGGTGCCCCTCGCGGTGGATGACGCCGGCCCCCTGCTCATCAGCGACACCGCTCCCTATCGCGAGGCACGACCGGGAGAGCAGTGGGACGCCGAAAAAGGCATCGGCGCGGACGGCACCATCGGCATTGATCCGAAACAAGGACAGATCGCAAACAGCTCACCCGGCATCGTCGTCGGCGACATGATCGTTGTGGCGAACTCGTCCATTCATGGCTACTACCCGACGAAGATTCACAACCTGCCTGGATATATTCGCGGCTATGACATTCGCACGGGCAAGCAGATGTGGAAGTTCAACCTGATTCCGCAGAAGGGCGAGTTCGGCGCGGAGACCTGGGAGAATGGATCGGCGCCAGGCACCAGGGGTGTCGGAAAAAATGACGCGTGGGCCACACTCTCAGCCGACCCTGAACTCGGTCTGGTCTACATCCCGGTCGGCATGCCGCTCAGCGACGAGTACGGGGGGCATCGCCCGGGCGACAACCTGTTCGGCAATTCGGTGGTCGCGCTCGACGTCAAAACCGGTCAACGACGATGGCACTTCCAGATGGTCCATCACGACATCTGGGACTACGACACGCCGATGGCGCCCAACCTGATGGACATCACTGTCGATGGCCGCGTCCGCAAAGTCGTCGCCCAGACCACCAAGCAAGGTTGGGTGTACACGTTTGATCGCGCGACAGGCGAACCGATCTGGCCGATGGTCGAAACACCGGTCCTGCAAAGCGAGGTGCCGGGTGAAAAAACAGCAGCGACGCAGCCGATTCCTGCCAAACCTGTCCCGTTTGCACACATGGGGCTGGAGGAAGACGACCTGATCGACTACACGCCCGAGATCAAAGCGCGGGCGCTGGGCCTGGCGAAATTGTGCCGGATGGGGCCGTACTACATTCCGGCATCACCCATCGACGGCACTGCGAAGTCCGGCTACACATGCTCGTGGTACGCGCCCGGCGCCGCAGGTGGCGTCAATATCGACGGCGGCGCGGCGGTTGACCCTGAAACCGGCATGCTCTACGTCGCATCGCAGTCAGGCCTGAGCACGATTGAGGTGGGCAAGGACCCCTGCTCCGAGCACGACTACACCCAGGCGAGCGGCACCGGCCCGCGCGACAGTTGCGGCCAGATCGGCGCACCCGCACCTCCGCCCGGCTACGTCCCACCCGCGCGAGTGGGCGGACGGGGTGGTGCGGCTGGTCGCGCCGGCGGCCCGGGTCGTGGAGCGGCAGCGGCGCCTCCCGCAGCGGCGCCACCGTCACCTGGCACCTCAACGCTGGCGGGAATCTCCATCCTCAAGCCGAAGGAACTGGGCGGCATCATGGCCTACAACATGAACACCGGCGACAAGGCGTGGTGGATCGGCAACGGCGGCACATACATCCCGACCGTGCAGGCGAACTCGGCCGAAGCAAAATTGTTTGAGGGCGTGACGTTGTTGCCGCAGGGGAGCCGCGGACAGGCACAGGTCATCACGACAAAGTCGTTGATGATCTACGGCACCGGCCGAAGCGGTGGCGCCCCCGGCGCCGACCCGGCCCTGTTTGCCGTCGACAAAGCCACCGGCAAGCAGATCGCCGCGTTGCCGATTCCGACCAAGACCAGCGCAGTCCCGATGACCTTCATGCACAAAGGCCGTCAGTACATCGTGTATGCCACTGGTGCCGGCACGAATGCGGCGCTTGTGGCCCTTCGCCTGCCGCGCTGACGCTGTTAAAGACGTCGGGTGTCTTTTTCTGCATTTGCTTGGAGCGTAAAAGACACCCGACGTCATTTCGCTGTGACACTGAACCGTCGCGCGAACCAGATCAGTCCACCAGCCACCCAGATCACGATGGCCGCACGAAGGACCCCCGTGGCCGTGATGGCCGGCAGGTCGTGGGTGAGCAGGTCAGCCCCGCGCTGGGTCATCCAGTGCCACGCCTGATGCGCGACGATCGTTGAGATGACGATGATGCCCATCCGTTCGGCAACGACGAAGCGAAAGAGGCACCACAACGCGGGCAGCAGCACGAGCAGCACACCGATCTGACCGAGCTCAACGCCGATGTTGAATGCGATGAGCGACGTCACCACGTGCGCTCCGCCGAACTGCAGCGAGTCTGCCAGCACAAACGCGAACCCGAAGCCGTGCACCAGGCCAAACAACGCCGTCAACACCCAGCGACGACGCAAACTGCTGACGCCGATGATGTTCTCGAGTGCCATCCAGATGATGGACGCGGCAATCAGCGTCTCGACGAACGGCGCAAACCACTGACCGTCTGGCACCCATCCAGAGGCGGCTGCGATGAGAGTCACTGAATGCGCCACAGTGAACGCCGTCACCACCAACAGCAGTGAGCGGAACCGGCGGAATGGCAGCACGAGGCACACCAGAAACAGCAGGTGGTCGGTGCCAATCAAGATGTGTTTGATGCCTGAGATGACAAATCGTCGGGCGGCCTCGGTCCAGCTCGGGTCCAGCGCAAGGCGCCCACCCTCCCCCATGAACTGAAAGACCCGAGGCGGCGTGTCGGGCGGCAGAAACTGGATCACTGACTGTGTGCGCAGCCCGAGTCGCGCAAACTCGGTCTCGACGGCAAACCGCGCCCGGGCGTTTGTGATCGGAAACTCCAGCAGCACATCGACCAGCGCATGTGTCTCCACCAGATCAGTGGCCGGATCAAGAGACCCTCTCGTCACGTGCGCAAAAGCACGGTCCCACGATTCAAACGACGTATCAGACGGCAGTGAGACACGCGTCGCCACCAGGCGAGCGCGGCCAAGGTCGCGCCCGTCCTCAAACATCCGAACGCCTCCAGCCACCCAAAGGTCCGCGCCAATCCGGATCGGCGCCTCGGCGGCGGGCAGATCAAGGTAGACGTCAGCACGGGTGGGAATAATGAGATCGCGGAGGGTGCTGAGCGGAGTGCGCACCAGCATCCGGATCACACCCTCGTCTGGCTTGATGAAGGCGCGGATGGTGACGTCGGCGGGAATCTCGTGGCCGCGCACCACCGTCGACAACACGCACACGCTGACCACTGCGAGCCCCAGCGTCATCGCAGTCATTCTGAATCGACGCACAGCAAAAGGCACGGCCACGCCGCCGGTAGTATACTGGCGCCCATTTTCGAAACAGACGGGGTGATGTGATGCGCCGACAATTGTCCGTGTGTGTATTGGTCTGCGCTGCCGCGATGACGACAGTCGCACAAGCGCCACCACAGTGGAGCGTGGACCCGTTGTGGCCCCAACCCCTGCCCAACCATTGGATTCTTGGATCGGTCACCGGCGTGGCCGTGGATGCCAACGATCGCATCTGGGTCGCTCACCGAGGGCTGGCCTCCCTGCTCACGCGGACCGAAAACGGGCTCGACGCCACGCCCAAGGGCGCGGAGTACTGCTGCGCCTCGGCCCCGCAAATTCTTGCGTTTGAGGCAGACGGTCGGCTCACCGCCAACTGGGGTGGTCCGGGGCCCGGCTACGACTGGCCGCGCAACCTCGGCGGGATAGCGGTCGACTCGACGGGTCACATCTGGATCACCGCGCAGGGAATGCCGCCAGCCCCGGCCGGCCGTGGGGGCGCTGCCGGTGCGCCGGCGACGCCTGCTCCGCCAGAAGACGCCCACGTGCTGAAGTTCACCCGTGAGGGAAAGTTCGTGATGCAGATCGGCAAGGCAGGCGCTCCCGGTGACGCCACCAGCAAGACCGGACTCCTCAAGCCTGCCGCCATCGATGTCGATAGCGCCGCCAACGAGGCGTACGTCGCCGATACAGGCAATCACCGCATCGTGGTCTTTGACGCGACGTCGGGTGCCTACAAGCGACACTGGGCTGCCTCGGGCGCGACGCCCTTCAAGACGGTGACGTGTGTGTCGGTCAGCCGCGCGGGGGAGGTGTTCGTCTGCGACCGCGACAACAACCGCGTACAGGTCTTCAAGAAAGACGGCACGTTCGTGCGCGAAGCCACCGTGTCGGCATCAACCAAAGGTGCCGGCTCGGTGTGGGATATCGCGTTCTCATATGACGCCGGGCAGCAGCATGTGTTTATCGCCAACGGTACCGAGCAGACGGTGCACGTGCTTCGCCGCGACACCCTCGCGGAGGTCAGCCGGATTGGCGCCGGTGGCCGATGGCCGGGACACTTCTTCGGGGTGGGATCGGTGGCGGTGGACTCCAAAGGCCACGTCGTCACTGGCGAGGCCCTCCAGGGTAAACGTGTCCAGAAGTTCGTGGTGAGGTAACGCACATGATCACTCGACCCAAAATTGTTGCCGGCGTATTTGTCCTGGGGCTCGCGGGCCTCATCACCGCCGAACGACTCACCCAACGCGCCAGCGCGGCCGACCAGGCCACCGCCACAGTCGAAGCGCCGCGGTTTGAAGTGGACCCGACATTTCCGCAGCCCCTGCCCAACGGCATGTTGATGGGGATGGCGATTGGCGTAGCCGTGGACGCGGAAAACCACATCTGGGTCGTACACCGCCCCGACACATTGTCGGCCTCCGAGGCCGCTGCCGATGAAAACCCGCCGACAGCAGCCTGCTGCCGTCGCGCCCCACCTGTGCTCCAGTTTGACCAACAGGGCAACCTGATCAGCGCCTGGGGCGGTCCTGGCAACGGCTACCAGTGGCCGGAGTCGGGTCACGGCATCTTCGTGGACCACAAGGGCATCGTCTGGATTGGCGGCAACGGCGCCAATGACGCGCACGTCCTGAAGTTTACGCAGGAGGGCAAGTTCATTGCCCAGTACGGAAACTCTGGCAAGACGGCAGGCAGTAACGACACCGTGAATTTTGGAAGGGTCGCAAAGATCTTCGTGGATCCGAAGGCCAACGAGGCGTACCTCGCTGACGGATACCTCAATAAACGTGTGGCCGTGATCGATGCCGACACCGGTGCCTTCAAACGCTACTGGGGCGCCTACGGCAATAAACCAGACGACGCGAATCTGGGTCCGTACAACCCCGACCTTCCGCCCGTGCAGCAGTTCCGCACACCGGTGCACTGCTCCGACCTGTCAGTCGACGGTCTGCTCTACGTGTGTGACCGACCCAATAATCGCATTCAGGTCTTCACACGTGAGGGCAAGTTTGTGAAGGAAGTGTTCATCGCGAAGCGCACCTTGGGTGATGGCGCCGTGTGGGACGTAGCATTCTCAAAGGACGCACAGCAAAAATATCTGTACGTCGCCGACGGAAAAAATGAACGCGTCTACATCATGAATCGCGACACGCTTGAAATCGTGTCAGCGTTTGGCGATGGCGGGCGCCAACCAGGACAGTTCTTCGCCGTCCACAGCCTCGTGACCGACTCGGCAGGCAACATCTTCACGACGGAAACCTACGAAGGTCGCCGCCTGCAGAAATTCGCGTTCAAGGGCGTGACACAGGTTCCCCGCGACCAGGGCGTGGTCTGGCCAGTTAAGAGGTAGATTCACAGCGAGGGCGTGGAGGGCTGGGAGAAACATAATTAATTGTTTTCTCTCAGTCCTCCATGTCTCGTTGTGATTTATCTAGGCGGCGGCGACGCCTTTTTTGCCGAGGACGTCGCCGAAGATCGCAGTGGCGCGCTGCATCTCTTCCATCGTACCGATCGAGATGCGGCACCAGCCCTGCTCAAACGGCGGGAAGTCGCGACCGACGCGCACGTTCTGCTTCGCACAGCCATCCCGGAAGCCGCGCGCGGGCACACCGATGTTCGTGAAGATGAAGTTGGTGTGCGACTCGGTGGACTTCATGCCGCGGTCGGCGAACCACTTGACGGTGAAATCGCGCGCGGCTTTGTTCCGGGCGCGCTCCGCGTCGATAAACGCCGGTCCCTGATTGATGGCCGCGATGCCGGCATGCAGGGCGAGGACGTTAAGGGAACTGGTCCCTGACGCGTTGTCCCAGTTGTTCATTTTCCGCAATGCGTCGGGGTGACCGACCACATAGCCCAGACGAAGGCCCGCAATGCCGTAGGCCTTCGAGAACGTGCGCGCAACGATGACGCGCGGATCGGCAATCGCCAGCGGAATCATCGTCTCGTGATCGGGGTGGGTGACGTACTCGAAGTACGCTTCGTCCACGAGGATTGTGGTCTCCGGCGATTCCTTCTGCACGCGGGCGATGAAACCCTTGGTCTCCTTCGCCCCTACGTAGGTGGCGACGGGATTATTGGGATTGCAGTAGAACACCAGGCCGGCGCCACGCGAGGCGTCGACCATCCGATCGAGGTCCATGCGGAAGTCGCGGTTGAGTGAAACGGGACGGACGGGATGACCGAGCATGTCGGCGTAGCCGGCGCATTCCTCGTAGGTGGGAATGGTCCCGACCAGCGCCTTGTCACGGGCGGTAAACACGTGGGTCGCGGTCCGAAGAATCTGCGTGGACCCGCACCCGAGCGCGATATTTTCAGATTTGACACCAAGCGACTTGGCGAGCACGTCGCGAAGCTCGGTGGTTGCGCTTGAATACCGGCCCGGTGTCGCACCAGCGGGACCAAACGCGCGCGTGATGGCGTCAAGCACCGCCTGACTCGCGCCCAGCGGGTTTTCGTTGCTTGAGAGCGGGATAACGGTGCCTTGGAGTTCCGAGGCCCGGAGGCCCGGCTCGAGCATGGACCAGACGCGGTCCTCACGCCCGCGCGCACCGATCCAGGAGGTACCCAACGCGCCTGCGGCGCCCACACCAACTGTACGGACAAAATCTCTTCGCGTAACCATCACGCCTCCCCGCCGCCGGCGTTGGCCGGGCGCAACACGTCGCGGAACACCGCGACTGCCTTCTGCATTTCGTCCATGGTGCCGATGGAAATTCTGGCGTGACTGCCCTCAAACGGAGGGAAGTCCCGGCCCACTTGGATGCCCTGAGTGCCGCACGCGGTCCGGAAGGCCGAGGCTGATCGCCCGACATTGACGAACAGGAAGTTGGCCTCTGACGCCGTGCACTTGCATCCCAGTTCTTCAAGCGCCTTCTGAGTGAACGCGCGCGCCTGGGTATTGCGATCACGCTCGGCCGCCATGTGTTTGGGATCGTTGAGCGCGGTAATCGCGGCAGCGGAGCCAAGCACGCTGATGTTGAACGGCAGCGCAAGTCTGGACAGTGGGCGCACCGTGTCCTTCTGACCGATGGCATAGCCGATGCGCATGCCCGCCATGCCGTACGCCTTCGAGAACGTGCGTGCGACAAACACGTTGGGCGTGGCCATTGCGAGCGGCACTGCCGTGGAATAGGCGGGGTCGGTGACGTAATCGTGGTACGCCTCGTCAATGAGAATGACCGAGTCCGGCGAGATGCGGCGGACGCGTTCGACAAAGTCGGTAATGGCCGCCGCGCTGTGCACGGTCGCGGTCGGATTGTTCGGGTTATTGATGAAAATGAGCCCGGCGCCTCGCGAGACCGCGACCATCGATTCGAGGTCGAGCCGGAACTGGCTGTCGACTTTGACCTCGATGACCGGATGGCCCATGCGTCGCGCCGTGCCGGTGGCATTTTCAAACGTGGGTGTCGCGGTCACGAGGTGTCGTGCGGGACTGGTATAACCCCAGACCGCCACCTTCAGAATCTCCTGGGACCCGGCACCAAGAATCACATTTTCAGGCTTGACCTTGTGCAGACCGGCGATCGTCTCGATCAGCTGCGCGTCGCCGGGAGTGACGTTGAAGGGATACCGCGCGGCAACGCCAAAGCGGCCGCTGATGGCCTCAAGCACGGCTCGGCCGGGACCGACGGGGTTCTCGTTGGAGCTGAGTTTGAT
>JBKJTD010000165.1:0-3175 GCA_046590915.1 Vicinamibacterales bacterium | reverse complement strand
CGCAGCAGGTCAACGCAGCGGTTGGAGTAACCCCACTCGTTGTCGTACCACGCCATGACTTTCGCGAAGTTGCCGTCCTGCACTTTGGTGTACGCCACGTCGAGCATCGCCGAGTGCGGGTTGCCGCGGAAGTCGATCGACACGAGCGGAGCGGTCACGTATTCGAGGATGCCTTTGAGGGGGCCGTCGGCTGCCTTCTTGAACGCGGCGTTGAGTTCCTCGGCCGTCGCGTCTTTCTCGAGGATGGCGTTGAGGTCCACGACCGAGACGTTTGGCGTCGGCACGCGCATCGCGATGCCATCCAACCGCCCCTTGAGCGCCGGGAGGACTTCACCCACCGCACTGGCCGCACCGGTGGTCGTCGGGATAATCGACAGCGCCGCCGCGCGTGCGCGCCGCAAATCCTTATGCGGCAGGTCGAGCAGATTCTGGTCGTTGGTGTAGGCGTGGACCGTGGTCATCCACGCGCTCTTGATCCCGAACGACTCGTGCAGGACCTTGGCCACCGGTGCGAGGCAGTTGGTCGTGCACGACGCGTTGGAGATGATCTGGTGTTTCGCCGGGTCGTAGTCGGTGTTGTTGACGCCCATGACGACCGTAAAATCCGGATTGGTGGCCGGCGCGGTGATGATGACGCGTTTGGCACCCGCCTCGATGTGTTTGGCAGCGTCATCCCGTTTGGTGAATCGACCGGTGCCCTCAAACACGACGTCCACGCCCAGGTCTTTCCAGGGCAGCTGCCCCGGGTCCTTCTGCGCGAGCACCGTGAAACTGTCGCCATCGACCGAAATCGTGTCCCCCGTGGCGGAGATCTCCGCCTTCAGGTTCCCGAGCAGTGAGTCGTACTTGAGCAGATGGGCCAGGGTGGCCGCATCCGTCAGGTCGTTCACTGCGACGATGTCGATGTCGTCGTAGGCCATGGCCGCACGCATGATGTTGCGGCCGATTCGTCCAAATCCGTTGATGCCGACCTTGATCGCCATAGCCCGCGATTATAAGACCTCAGAGGTATAGTTTTGTGCTGTGTACGTCCTGTATTCACTTGCCATCGTGATTCTTGCGGTGGTGCTGGCGCCCTGGTTTGTCTACCAGGCCCTCCGCTACCGGAAATATGTCGGCAGCGTGGGGCAGCGGATGGGTGTGCTGCCGGTGTCGTTCAACCTGGACGGGGACGCGTCTATTTGGATACATGCGGTATCGGTGGGGGAAGCGCTGACGGTGCGGGCGCTGCTGCCGGACCTGCGGAAGCAGTACCCGGACCTGAAAATATTTTTGTCCACGACGACGATGACCGGCCAGCAGATTGCACGGGAGCGCCTGACTGAGGTGGACGCCGTTTTTTATTTCCCGTTTGACCTGCCGTTTTTTGTGAATCGGACGCTGAAGTTGGTGCGGCCGCGGCTGTTCATCATGATGGAAACCGAGATCTGGCCCAACCTGCTGCGGGCCTGTCGGCGGGCGGGGGTCAGGACCCTGATGGTGAACGGGCGGATCTCGTCGCGGTCGTATCCGCGGTACCGGATGGCGCGTGGGTTTTTCCGGACCGTGCTGGGCAATGTGGACCAGTTCTGCATGCAGAGCGCCGAGTCGGCGCGCCGGATTATTGATATGGGCGCGGACCCAGCGCGGGTGAGTGTGACTGGGAGTCTGAAGTTTGAATCGCTGGAGTCGCCAAATGCTGCCGCCGGTCGGGGCGCCAGCCGGGTGCTGCGGTTCTTTCGTGTGCCCGACTCGCGGCCGGTGCTGCTTGCGGCGAGCACGTTAAAAGGTGAAGAGACCGCGGTGCTCTCCGCGTTTGCGGCAGTCCGCCGGGCGCATCCGTCGGCGCTGCTCATCATTGCGCCGCGCAAGCCCGAGCGGTTTGTCGAGGCGGAGGGGCTGGCGCGCGCCGAAGGGTTGCGCGTGGTGCGTCGGAGTGAGTTGACGGTCGATGGTGAGCCGCAGGCCGATGTCGTGATTCTCGATACCATCGGTGAACTCGCGCATCTGTTTCATGTGGCGACCGCGGTGTTTGTGGGCGGGTCGCTTGTGGACCATGGCGGGCACAACATCCTTGAGCCCGCCGTGCACGGCAAGCCGATTGTCTTCGGGCCGTACATGTCGAACTTCGCGGAGATTGCCGCGGCGTTTCTGGACGCGCGAGCTGCCGTGCAGGTTGCTGACGCCGGCGAGTTGTCTCCGGTGTGGGTGCGGCTGGTGGGCGACGCGGCTGAGCGCGCCCGGCTGGGCGCCGCCGCGCGGGCGATTGTGGAGTCGAACCGCGGCGCGAAGCCCCGGACGCTGGCGGCCGTCGCCGCGCTGCTGCCCCCCGCGCCCCCCGTGGGCCCGCGTCTGGTGAGGGCCCGGTGACCGCCCCCGCAAAAATGAGCTCGGAGGCGATTTCCGGAGAAATCGCCTCCGAGCTCATTTTTACTGTCAGCGTCGGCAACATCGCGTTTGGGGGGCGGGGCAAGACGCCGACGGTGGCGCTGGTGGCGCGGACCCTGCAGGACATGGGCCAGCGTGTGGCCATCCTCTCGCGGGGGTATGGCCGCCGCATCGTCGAAGACGGGGTCGTCATCGTCAGCGACGGCGTCCATCTGTTGGCCGACTTGGACCGGGCGGGTGATGAGCCGCTGATGCTTGCCCGCGAATTGCCTGGTATTTCCGTGCTCGTTTGCGACGAGCGCGGCGTGGCCGCCGCGCTCGCGCAACACGTGTTGGGCGCCACGGCGCTCGTATTAGACGATGGGTTTCAGCATCGGCAGGTGAGCCGAGACGTGGACTTGGTGATCGTGACGCCCGACGACCTGGAAGGTCGTCGGGCGCCACTGGGGCGCCTGCGCGAGTCGCCTTCGGCGCTCGCGCGGGCGGACGTGGTGGTGGTGGACGGCGAAAATGAGCTCGGAGGCGATTTCCGGAGAAATCACCTCCGAACTCATTTTCGGCTGCGCCGGCACACCCACGCCCCGGCCCTGCGGGCCGGGGCGCGGGTGTTTGTGCTGGCCGGCATCGCCGGCCCCGCGCGCGTAGCGCGCGCGGCCGTCGACGCCGGCTTCGTGGTCGCCGGCCAGTGGTCGCCCGGCGACCACCACCGCTACACGCGCGCGGATGTCGCGCGCCTCGCGCGCGACATCCGCGCGCTCAGCGACGCCAGCACCCCAGGCGGCAGCGCGACGGGCGGCGCGGCCGCGCC
>JBKJTD010000126.1:0-9697 GCA_046590915.1 Vicinamibacterales bacterium | reverse complement strand
TGACCGGCAGATCGGGAGCCGTCCGCCGCGCTTCGCGGATGACCGACAGGCCGTCCATGCCCGGCATCTTCAGGTCGGTGATCAGCAGATCGTATTCGACGGCGCGCAGCCGGTCGATCGCCGACGCGCCATCGGGGGCCGTATCCACGTCGTAGTCGGCCATGGTCAGCGTTTTTGCCAGCAGATCGCGCACGGCCTGTTCGTCGTCCACTACGAGAATGCGCGGGCGGTCACCCGGGTGGTCTTTGCCGTCGCCCCGGCCGGTCTGTCGGCTCGAGTCGAGCCAGGCGTCGATGTCCCTCTTGCGGAAGCGCCACTGGCGACCGACACGGACAGCTGGGATTTTGCCCGCCTTGATGAGGCGATACACCGTCCGCAGGTTGACCTGCAGATAGTCCAACACCTCTTCCGTCGTCAGAAAGTGGTCGTCCATCATCAGTGGGAAGCATAACATCCGCGCAATTAAAGTACAGACTGTTCCCAGGCCGTAGCCGTCTCAACTAGCGAACCGGAACACCCGGAGGGTGGGCCCCCTGCACCAATGACGTCAGACGAAGAACTGGTCGCGCGCGCGCCCGCCGGAGATCACGACGCCTTTAACCAGCTCGTCAAGCGCTGGGAGCGGCCGATCTATGCCCTGGCGTATCGCACGCTGGGCCGGGACGAAGAGGCGCGGGATGTGGTGCAGGATGCGTTTTTGCGGGCCTACAGGGGCCTGAAGGGATTCAAGGGCGAGGCGAAATTTTCCTCGTGGCTGTATCGCATCACGCTGAACCTGTGCCGGGATTGGATGCGCAAGGAACGCCGCGCGCCTGTCTCTCAGACCCCGGAGGGCGTGGACCCGATTGATCTGGCCGACCAGCAGGCCGCGCCAACCGAGTCGGTGGAAGATTTGGTCGCCCGCCGCGAGATGTCGGCGGCGGTGCAGTTGGCGATGGCCGACCTGCCCGAAGAGCAGCGCACCGCCATCATGCTGAAGGAATACCACGGGCTGACGTTTCAGGAAATCGCGGAGCAGCTCGATTGCCCGCTGAGCACGGTCAAGACCCGGCTCTACCAGGGCTTGAGCGTGTTACGACGACGACTCGAACGGCAGCAGGCGGAGGTTGCCAGCCTTCGCCGGGCCACGTATTCGGCCGGAGGCGGTTCGAGATAGCGCGCCCACGCGCGAGTGAGGACGAACGACCATGTGCGACAAACGTGAACGATTGATGGATTACCTCTACGACGAGGCGGCCCCGGCCGACCGGCGTGAGGTTGAGGAGCATCTCGAGTCCTGCCGTGACTGCAAGGACGAGATGCGTGCCTTCCGACGCGTCCGCGAAGATCTGCTGGCTTGGGACGTCCCGGCCTACGAATCGGTGTGGACGCCATTTGCACCCACACCCGCCGCGCCGTGGTACCAGCAGGTGCCGGCGTGGGCGATGACTGCCGCGGCTGGTCTCATGCTGCTGCTGGGCACCGCCGGCGGTTTTGCGGCACAGGCACTGGTGCCCGGCGCCGCCGCACCTGAGGCGGCCGCGGTCGCCGTCGCAACGCCCGTAGAGCCTGTTGTTCAGGCGGTGTTGCCCGCCACGCTCGTGGGACTTGATGAATCGGAAGTGCGCCTGTTGATTCAGCGCGAGATTTCGCAGAGCGGCGTCATGCGCGTGGCCAACAACACCCCGGGGCTGTCACCGGCGCAGCGACTGCAGCTGCTCAACGAGACCGAGTCGCTTGTCTACGAGCGTCACAAGGAAACTCTCGGCAAGGTCAGTCAGTTCGTGTCGTCGATCCAGACCGAACGGGCCATCGACCTTCGGGAATATCAGCGAGAAATCGGCAACTTGAAAAATCACATGGAAGAGCTGCAGCGCACCGTGAATGCCATGCTGACCGTGCAGCAGACCGCCAAAGGACAGCAGCAGTGACAACCTCCATGCACAGCACAACAGCACAACACGTCCGTCGCGGTCTGGTCATTGGTGCAGTCGTTATGACCGGCCTTGGTGTGTCCGCGCAGCAGATTCGCAACGAAGGCCTGAGCGCGGACGCCCAGGTCCAGCAGCGGCGTTTCCAATTCCAGCTCATGGAAGGCGTGCTCGAGAACGCCGTCCGGCAGGGTGCCGTCGAGATCGCGATGCGGGCGCAGACGACGATGCCGATTGGGACGTTGTTCATGGGCCAGGCCAAAGCCAAGGGCTTTCCGCTGGACGGCTACGGGATTGTCTTCGACATCGAGATTCCAATCATTCGCGAGAGTGCGGTGATGGCCAGCCGGATCATGGCGCCTTCGATGCCACCGGCAGGGACACAGACGGTGGCCGGGCGCGGGGCGTCGGGCACCACCACCACGCGCAGCACAGCTGTCGTGGCGGAAGATCCGATGGTGCGATCGCCCATCATGCCGGATCCGTTCCTCGCCGATCCGAACCAGTTCTATCGGAACGCGGTGCGCGACAAGATCGTGGACGCGATGCTCGACTACTCGCGATCGTTGAATGTGCCGGCGACGGAGTCGTTGTCCGTGGTGGCGCGCAGCGAGGATGATCCGATGCCGAACAGTCTCTACGAAGATTCGCGGACATTGATTCTGCGCATAAAGGGGCAGGACCTTGCGCTCTTCCATGAAGGCAAAATCACGCGCGACGACGTCAAGAAGCGAGTCATAGAGTCGCAGTTCTGATCTACAATCGGCCGGGATGTTCCTCAGATTTCGAGGCCTTCGGGCACACGCTTTTCGACTTTCGTGTGCGGCGCTGCTCACACTGAGCGCGTCGGCATGCGCACAGGTGGATCTCAAGACGGCTCTGGAAATTCAGGAGCTGTCGTCCGGGTATTACGATGCCGGCATCACCGATGCGGGGCTCAACAAACTTGTGCCCAGCGTGACCTTCCGGATCAAGAACATTTCTTCGAAAGCGATCAGTTCGGTGGACCTGATGGTCTTCTTCTGGGGCGTCGAGAATGAGCTGCCCGTAGAACTCGGCGAGGTCCTTCTCACCGCCATCGGCGGGGGTGGACTGGCGCCCGGCGCATTGACCGAACCCATCGTGGTGCGGTCCAGGCAGGGCTTCTCCATCGACCAGCCGCGGGCAGAGCTGTTTGGTCACGGGCTGTTCCGGGATACGACCGCAAAGGTGTTCATGAAGCGCAGCGGGAAGATCGTGCCGTTCGGCGAATACACCACCGAACGGCGTCTGCTGCTGTCGGCACCCACAGAAACGATCGTCCGTTGAGCGCGTCACTCGAGCGTCGGCTCGGCCCGTTTGACGCGGCCGCGATCATCCTCTCGAACGTTATCGGCGGCGGCATCTTTTTTGTGCCGATCCTTGTCGCCGGATTGGTTCCCCACGCCATCGGCATGCTCGGCGTCTGGGTGCTTGGTGGCGTACTCGCATTTGCCGGCGCGATGGCGTACGCCGAACTGGCGGCGCTGCGTCCAAAGTCGGGCGGTGAATACGTCTACTTGCGCGAAGCCTTTGGGCCGCTGGCCGCGTTTTTGACCGGGTGGACGTCGTTTGTGGCCGGGTTCTCTGGCGCGATTGCCGCGTCGTCACTGTTTCTGGCCGATGCGATTGGTCGGTTCTTTCCGGCGGCGGCCGATCGCACGCCGATTCTCTCAGTGCCGATCCCGTTTTTGCCGCTGGTGCTCACCAATCAAACACTGGTCGCGTTCGCCGCGATCGCCGCGTTGTCGTTTGTGCATATGCGCGGTCTCGGACCAGGCCGCATCGTGCACAACTTCCTGGCCGGACTCAAGGTCTCCGGCATCCTGATCTTCATCGCGCTGGGGTTGTCCCTGGGCTCAGGGCAGTGGGCCAACCTTGCGAGCAGCCATGAAGTCACAGCACCGTCTACCGGCTGGTTGCTTGCCCTTATTCCCGTGATGTTCAGCTTTTCAGGCTGGAATGCGGCAGCCTATGTCGCGGAGGAAATCAAAGACCCGGGCCGTAATGTGCCGATCGCGCTCGGTCTTGGCACAGCCGCGGTGGTCGCGATCTACGTCGCCCTCAACGTCCTCTACCTCTATGCGATGCCCCTGGCTGATCTGGCCGTGGTGGGGGATGGTCGACTGACGGACACGGTCGCGGAACGGCTGTTCGGGTTTGTCGCCGGCAACGTGATCGCCATCTTCACCATCGTCAGCGTGGCGGCCAGCATCAGCGCGATGGTGCTTGCCGGCCCGCGGGTGTACTACGCGATGGCACGTGATGGCGCGTTCCTGCCGTCTGTCGCGCAGGTGCACCCCCGATATCGCACGCCTGCGCGCGCCATCTGGGCGCAGGCGGGATGGAGCGCGGTGCTTGTGTTGTCGTCCACACTGTCAGGCCTGGTCAACTACACCGGATTCGCGATTGTGTTGTTCTCCGGGATCGCGGTGGCCGCGTTGTTTGTAATTCGCCGCAGGGAGCCCAACGCCGAACGTCCGTTCAAAGCGTGGGGGTATCCCTTCGCGCCAGGGCTGTTTGTCGCCGCATCGGCCGCGATGATCGTCCATCGCCTCTGGACCGAGCCAAGCCAGACCCTCTACGGCCTGATCATTATCGGCGCCGGGATTCCGCTGTATTTCCTGTTCGCGCGACGCGCGTGATGGCCAGCGGCTTGGGTGATTTCGGAGCGGTCGGGCTTTAGCCCGACCGTGACAGCCGGGCTGAAGCCCGGCTGCTCCGAAGTCCGGCGTGGTTTGATGGAGGCCGAAGCTTTAGCTTCGGCGCAGCAGCAGCGCGAGCGTCACGAGCGCCAGCGTTCCATCGGTCGCTGCAAACAGCAGGTAGGACTGCGGCCCGCCGTTCCAAACGTGCTCACAAAGAAAGACGGACGCGCCCAGCCCCTTGAGCACAGGCCCAAACACCCACAGATAGGCACGATGACGTGAGGGGTCACGCATGGGCTGGAGATATCCCAGGCCGACGCAGACCAGCAGCAAACCACAGAGGGTGACAAAAAGACGGGGTTCCGGAACCGGAACCCCGAAGAGAGCGGCAAAACGGTCGGTGGCGACGAGCAACGCAAGCCCGATACCCAGATCGTAGGCGAACGAGACGCCCGCCACGACCGACAGTTGCCTGGATGTGCTCACTGCTTCTTGAGCGTGGCGCGCAGGGTCGTCGTCTTGCCCGCCTCAATCTCGACTTTGGGGACAAACGTCTCGTATCCGTCCGCCTTGATTTCGAGCAGATGTTCGGCGACGGTGAGCTTCAGGTGGCCGGTGAGGCCCGAGAAGTCCGACGCGGTTCCGACCAGCACGCCATCGACATACACCTTCGCGTTTGCCGGAGAGACGCGCAGCCGGATCGACCCCGTCGGTTCGTCATCGACATCCTCTTCCTCTCGGGGATTTCCGCTGGCGCCGTAACTGGTCGTGGCTGCGCCACCCCACGGGTCGCAGAGCCAGTAGCCGACGCCGTAACACCACGGGTCGTACGGGCTGTACGAGGCACCATAACGGTAAAGGGAATATCTCGAGGTGCCGTAGCGCCAGGGATCGAACGAGACGTACCCGTATCCGAACCCGCCGTAGTACCAGGGATACCAGCGTCCCCACGGGCTGAACGGGTCGTGGGGGAAATACAGGTTGTAATTTGCCGCCGGTGCCGAGTACGGGCGCTCCATCGCGCTTCCGGTGACGGGACGACCGCCACGCGGACGGGAGCCCGCGTAGGAGTCACCGGCGCCGGCGACGGCCGAGGTCCCGCCGCGCGGGGTCGTCGAGCCCGTGCGCGTTGTGCCAGGGCCGACGTAACCGTCACCGCCGCCAGTCGTGGCGCCGCCTCGGGCCGAACTGCCGGAGCGGCTGGAGCCGGACGAAGTGGAGGAGGGTCGACGTGAATCGGTTGGTGTTGACGGAGGCGACGTACGGCTTTCGCCGCTGCTGCTCGAGCCGCTCGACGAGGAGCCACCGCCCGACGAGGAGCCACCGCCCGACGAGGTCGAGCCAGTGGACCCGCTGGTGGTGGGGCGCGGAACGGCTGTTTGAGCCGACAAGGTCGCCGGGACGGCCAGAGCCGCCGTGACGGACAAAACCACGAGCGAGCGGGAATACCGGACCATAACGTTTCTCCTTCAACCCTTGGCAGGGGTTACTCGCTGGCTGGCTACTGCAACAATACTGCCACGGGTGTCCGACGGCAATCCCTCTGAAAACCGGTGCGACTTTCCGCCTGGCGTCCCCGGAGACGGGCAGGAGGTGCCCTCCACGACGGACGACACATTTCGGATACGATGCCAAATTGGCCATGATTCAGACCCACGCCACCACGGTGCTCGCTGTCCGCCATCAGGGGAAAGTTGTCATGGCCAGTGACGGCCAGGTGACGTTGGGGCAGACGGTGGTCAAACACGGCGCCCGGAAGGTTCGTCGCCTGTATCAGGATCGGGTGCTCGCCGGATTTGCGGGTTCAGCAGCTGACGGCTTTGCGCTGTACGCGCGATTTGAATCAAAACTTGAGGCGCATCGCGGCAACCTGGAGCGTGCCTCCGTCGAATTGGCCAAGGAATGGCGCACCGACCGTGCACTTCGGCGGCTCGAGGCGATGTTGCTGGTGGCCGACCCGGGCGCGATGTATTTGCTGTCGGGTACTGGCGATCTGATTGAACCCGATGACGGCATCATGGGGATTGGCTCCGGTGGTGCGTATGCGATGGCCGCCGCCCGTGCACTGGCGGCTCATTCTTCACTTGCGCCCCGCGCCATCGTGGAAGAGGCGATGGCGATTGCGGCCGACATCTGCGTGTATACCAACGCGCGACTGACCCTGGAAGAAATCTGATGAACAGCCTCACGCCACGGGAGATCGTGGCTGAACTCGACAAATACGTCGTGGGCCAGGCGAAGGCAAAACGCGCCGTCGCTATTGCCTTGAGAAACCGTTATCGACGACAACGCCTCCCGAAGGAAATGGCCGAGGACGTGGCGCCGAAGAACATTCTCATGATCGGGCCGACCGGTGTGGGCAAGACGGAGATCGCCAGACGCCTGGCGCGGCTCGCGCAATCACCGTTTCTCAAGATCGAAGCGTCAAAGTTCACGGAAGTTGGGTACGTCGGCCGTGACGTCGAGTCGATGGTACGCGACCTGGTGGAAATTGCCGTGAAGATGGTGCGCGAGGAGCGTGAAGCGGAAGTGCGCGAGCGGGCGGACAAGGCCGCCGAGGAACGCATTCTCGATCTGCTGCTGCCGCCCACTTCGGTTCCCGCGACGTCATCGGGATTTGGTCCCGGGTCGAACGACGACCAGATGGCGCGTGATCACGCGTCGAACACACGCGAAAAATTGCGGGAACAACTGCGCGCCGGCAAGTTCGATGCGCGCATGGTCGAGCTTGATGTGCCGCAGAAGTCGATGCCGTCGTTTGAAGTGATTGCCGGTTCGTCGGTGGAGGAGATCGGCGTCAATCTGCGCGACATGATGCCGGGCATGTTTCAGGGTCGCACGCGCAGACGATCGCTGCCGGTGCCCGAGGCCCGGGAGTTCCTGATTCAGGAAGAGGCGCAAAAACTCATCGACATGGACGGGGTTGCGCGCGCGGCGATTGATCGGGTGGAAAACTCGGGCATCATTTTTCTCGACGAGATCGACAAGATTGCCGGCAAGGAAGGCGGGCACGGCCCCGATGTCAGCCGCGAGGGTGTGCAGCGTGACATCCTGCCGATTGTCGAAGGCACGACGGTCAACACCAAACACGGCATGGTGAAGACCGACCACGTGCTCTTTATTGCGGCAGGCGCTTTTCACGTATCCAGGCCCTCGGACCTGATTCCCGAGTTGCAGGGCCGGTTTCCGATTCGGGTCAATCTCGACGCACTCGGCCGCGACGAATTTGTGCGCATCCTGACCGAACCGCGCAGCGCACTCATCACGCAGTACATTGCGCTGATGGCCACCGAAGGTGTCGAATTGATTTTCACCCCGGACGCCATCGCGCGGGTGGCGGAACTGGCGACGCTGGTGAACGAACGCACCGAAAACATCGGCGCGCGCCGACTCCACACGGTGATGGAGCGCCTGCTCGACGAGGTCTCGTTTCATGCTCCCGATCTGGACGGGCAATCGATTACGATTGACCCGGCTTACGTGGATCGCATGCTCGCTGACATTGCCAAAAGCGACGACCTGTCGCGGTACATTTTGTGAATACTCCGCGCCTGGCGGCATTCGCCGCAGTGGTCGTTGTGGGTGTGACCGCCGCATGCGGACAGAAGGGGCCCCCCCTGCCACCGCTGCGTCCGTTGCCCGTCAGCCCGTCGGAACTGGCCGCCCGCCGGGTGGGGGATCGTGTGCAGCTTCGGTTTGTCGTGCCGTCGACCAATCAGGATCCCACCGCGCCGGTGTCGGTCTCTCGCGTGGACATTTACGCGCGCTCGTTGGGGTATGGCTCGGAGCCACCGGTGATGACGCAGCTTGTGCACCCCGATTTTCTAGTGGGCTCCGTCGAGGTGCGGCCCGCTCCGGCGGTCGATGCACCGCCGGTCGACCCGGCCGTGCCCGTCGATCCGCGTCCCGCACCGGGTGAGGTGGCGACCTTCTCGGAGACGGTGCCTTCCGGCGCCGTGCGCCCGCTGACGTTGACGCGGGAACAACGGATCGCGGAGGCCTCCCGTCGGCCGTTGCCACTGGTGTTGCCCCCTTCATCGGTGGCGGTCCCGTTCACCCGCATCGTCTTGCCGTCGCGGTATTACGTCGCGGTGGCGGTGTCCGGCCAGGGGCGCAACGGCGCAACATCGGCGATGATTGCCGTCCGGCTCGGCGGCTCCCCGGCCGTGCCCAGCGATCCGAAACTCACGTTCTCCGAGACCACCCTGACGCTGACGTGGACGTCCCCAGTAGGCGCGGGCGCGGTCATCTACGAATCGACACCCGAGGGCGTGGAGTCTCCGGCTCCGGTGCAGGCCCTCCCCATCAGCACGGGAATGTGGACCACGCCGGTGACGTTTGGCGTCGCGAAGTGTTACACCATCCGCCAGGTGCATGTGGACGGACCGGTGTCCACAGAGAGCGCGCCTGCGGGGCCGAAGTGTGTGACGCCCCAAGACACGTTCGCGC
This sequence comes from Vicinamibacterales bacterium, assembly GCA_046590915.1. Classification (GTDB taxonomy): domain Bacteria; phylum Acidobacteriota; class Vicinamibacteria; order Vicinamibacterales; family SCN-69-37; genus SYFT01. Next base: position 672 of record JBKJTD010000126.1, on the reverse strand, counting down.
CGGGTGTTCCCACCCAGCTGCGTGGTGCGAGTGATGCCGGGCGAGTGATTCTCGAGTGGGCGGCCGTGGAGGCCGCTGATCTTGCCGGGTATCACGTGATGCGCGGCGAAGGGCCGGAGGGCGCGCTGCAGCCGCTGACAACCGAGGTCGTGCCCTCAACGGGGTACGTCGACACCACCGCGCGTGCGGGGGTGGAATATGTCTACGCGGTGGTCGCGATCGACAAAGCCGGAAATCGAAGCGCGGCGTCCGCACCCGCGCGAGTGACAGGACGGAAACCATGACACGACTGTATCGAATTGCCCACGAAGGCGGCGCACGTTACGCCGCCGAACATGAAGGCCAGTGGCGCCTGGTCGAAGGCGATGTCTTCGGCGCCTGGACGCAGGGCGCGGAGATTGCGTCGGACGGACACAAGCTGCTGGCTCCGGTGCTGCCGTCGAAAATCGTCTGCGTCGGTCTCAACTACAAGGATCACGCGGCTGAGCAGAACAAACCGCTTCCGGCAGAGCCGCTCCTGTTCATCAAGCCATCAACCACGGTGATTGGTCCCGGTGACGCCATTCAGGCACCGGCGTGGGCGGGGCGCATCGACCATGAAGCAGAGCTGGGCCTGGTCATCGGCAAACGCGCGCACCGTGTGCCGATCGACAAAGCACACGACTACATTCT
>JBKJTD010000019.1:0-4591 GCA_046590915.1 Vicinamibacterales bacterium | reverse complement strand
GCACAGCACGAGTTATCGCGAACGCTTGTGCCGCGATCGGCGCGAAGCAACCGATGCCCGACGCAAATAAATAGCGGCGCTCTCCACTGCCGTCATGCGCCACGCCGTTGAGTACGTAGCTGCACAACCGCGAGGAACTCGTCGTCGCGGTGATGGACGTTACTGCCATGAGTCTTCCTCCAAAAGCTCAACAAGCCCGAGCCGACTCATGATCTGCCCGGGCTTCTTTTCGAGCGCCCACTGTGCACTCATGAACTCCCGGTGACAGGCGCGGAGCGCCTCGCCTGCTTCCGCATCCACGGCTGCACCGGCGTTGACCTTTCTTGCAATTTGGTTGAGCAATACACCCTGCCTGTCGAGCGACCGAGACAACAGCCCAAACGCCCGCACAGCGTCGTCCAGATCCGCGCGCAATTCCTCGATGACCGGCGCGGCATTCGCCGCTGCCGCACCACCGTCGGCTCGCCGAAGCATGAGCCGGGCAGCCTTCGATTCAGACACGCCAAGCGCGCATGCGACATGCAGAACGAGCTTCCGATCCGTGTCCGTCAGCCGCAAAGACATGACGTGTTCCGCCCGCTCCTTCGGTATCTTCGTTTCCTTCGTCATCGCATCTCCCTTGTATCGGTCTCCACCCGTCATGTGTCCAGTTGCCACTCAATGTCCCTTCGGCAATTGGGGTGAGTAGCAACTGGACTGGCAAGCATCGATTTTGTAGTCATTTCGCTTCGCTCATTCCTACAAACTCGGCTTGCCAGGGGCCGGGGCTTCGCCCCGCCCCTGGACCCCAACCCCTCCTAAGCGACAGCGAAATCCACGATCAGAGCATCGAAGATCGCGTTGCGATTCTTAGCTGACCAATCGCTGCCCAGACGCTCCGCCGCAACCTTGCGCAGCACCATGAGCTCCTGCTCTTCACGAAGCTTGAGCTTGCGCTTGCGCAGCAATTCTTCGGCCTCGGCTACGCGCTTCGCAGTGGAAGTCACGGCCTGCTTTGCTCTGTGACGTTCCGGGCCCGTTATTCCCGTCCCGTCGTAACCTGTGCTGCTAGACGGTGCTGCTGTGGTGTCCTCAAACGTGTCCATGTCGTGCCTCCTTGGCATCGGTGTTTGGTTATTCAGCCGGTTCTCGACCGGCTCGGGTGTCATTGGTTTTACTCGCTGTACGGGATGCCTTGGCCAACGGAATTGCCGACGCGCAGATCCCCATGCGCTGTGTCGCCCGTTGGTGGTTGCGGCAGGACAATCTGCATGATGGCTCCGCGGTGATCCACGCCCAGTCCCGTGCGCACGGCGCCCCGATTGGTCTTCTTCTTTTCGAATCCGAGCTTGTCGAGAGCGTGGCCGAAGTCCGTCGATCCGAGCTGATGAGGCTTCGCAATTCCCTCGCTAATGGCCCAGTTGATGTAGGCGTCGTGCAGGATCTTCGTCGTGTCACCACCGTTGGCAGGCGCATCGGTGCAGATCTCGTCGATGAACAGGCTGACCTTGTCCTGCGACTTCGCGTACTTACTCGTCGCCTTCAAGACCTCGTCTGGCTCCCCTAAACCGTTCGCCAGATAGGCAGCGAGGCCTTGCACCATCCACGTCAGAATCCCGTCAGCCTCAAGCTCCAGCTTCTCCCCCAGCCGCGTGTCACGCTCCTCGGGTGGAATGACAACGTCAAAGGGGATCACCCGCATGCGGGCCCAGACAGCAGGATCGTCGGCTGGCAGTGAAGGCAGGTGATTGGTCACCATCAGGGATGTGTGCGACGCCTCGAATGTCACGGCCTTCTTCTCGTAGAGCGATCGAGCCGTGAGCAAGTCCCCGCCGGTCAGCCGTTTCATCAGGGCCGCATCGACACGTGCGGTCTTTGCCGTCTCGGAGAGCACCACGAACCGCGCACCCCTCAGAGCAAGGAATGCCGGGCTGGCCGCGTTCGGGTTGCTTTTGACTTGCTCGAACAAGCTCGGCTCGGCGATCAGGCTGTAGTCGCCAAGTGCGTAGGTGAGCGCCAAGTAGGCAACACCCTTGCCATTGCGACCTTCACCCGTCGCGATTGTGAAGACATGCTCCAAGACCTTGCCGATCAGCGCGAGTCCTGCAAAACGTTGAAAGTATCCGCGCACAGGCTCGTCCGGCAGGCTCTTTTCGAGGAATGCAGCCCACAGTGACGAGGTCACAGATGGGTCATACGCACCCCTGCACACCTTCGTGATCCTGTCGGCGGGGTCGTGTGGCTGCAGGCTAAGCCCGTGCAGATCCAGGGTCCCGTTCGCACAGTTCAGCAGATACGGGTCAGCATCCAGCTCGTCGGCACGCACGGCAATCCCCGGCAGGCTCGAAGCTAGCTGAAGCACGCCCTTGACACCGTTCGCACTCTGACACTTCACCAGATCGCCGAGCAGATCTTTGTCGCCTAGGGCATAACCCGCCATCAGGCGGATCGTTGCCATGACGCTGTTCTGCGACTGCTTATCCCCTGCGTCCTCTGCCCAATGGCTGCCTGTCCAGACTAACCAACCCAGACCGGTGACGTGCATGTGTTTTGAGACGTTGTTGGCAGCGAACTCATGTGCGATTCGGACCTGACCTCGGTGCATCATCGCCGTCGCCATCAGCGATTTGGCCTGTTCTGCTGTAAAGTGATCATCAGCGCCGCCAAACGCTTTTTGGGCCGCCTCGTCTCTGACGGGGCGGCTTTTTGTTGCGGTCATCCCGATGCACCGCCCAGAAGCGAAGCTATCCGGGCGCGCTGCCGCTTGGTCAGGCCAGCCAGAGCGGCATCCAGCTGAACAAGAGCGCCAGCAACGCTGTCATCGACGTCGCCCGGGGCCTTTCCAGCCGCTGCTCCAGCTTCCGCCAGGCGCAGCCAATACCGGCCCCAGAACTTGCAGGCGGGCAGACGGCCGTCAGTGATGTGCTGACGAAGGGTAGTGGCGCTGCCGTAACCCAGCTCGCTGAGCCTGGACAGAGTGAAAAGGCCTAAGAGGGCCACAAAATAGGCCTCATCCTGAGTGGTGAGCGGCTGAGCAACGCCGGCGTCACACTTTCCCTTGGCCTTCGGACCGTCAGAAGCAGTTGCGGCCCGGTCATCGAGGCTAGCAGCGGCAGCTGCGGCACCGTGGCCGTCCGGCATCGGATTAGCTGTCGGCGCGGTTATGGGCTGGGCAACTGCCAGTAGGGAGGCGAGACGGGCGCGCTGTCCTGCGGATAAGGGAAGAGCCTCGGCGGCCACGCCCTTGGCAGCAGCCTCCCCCTTGGCGGGGGCCGCAGCAGCAGCTGTATTTGCCGCAATCGGTACACGAGCAGCTTCGACGTCTGCCGGCTGTGACTCAGGTGTTGTTTCCGTCATCGCGAAACACCTCCGAGGGCAGATGCGAACGTCGAGACGATCAGGTCACGCTGCTCGGGCCTCAGCGGCGGTGCAGCCGCTGCCATGCGCTCAGCCCAGGCTTCCAAGTCCTCTGTTATCGGGACGATCGCCTGGGGTGCAATGGAGGCATCAAGATCAGTCTCGGTGACGAAGACCTTGCCACCGATCTTGACGGCGGGCAAGCGTCCGTCACGGATATAACGGCGAAGGGTGATGACACTGAAGCCGCTGCGCTCGGCGGCAGCTTGAAGGGCGATGTATGGAGTGGTGATAGATGCGACGGCGCTCATCAGAGCACCTCTTCGGCGGTGCTCTGGTGTTCCTGGGCAAGCAGCCAGGTATCGACTGCCTCGGTCCGGTACCGGGTGGTCTTGCCCAGCCGGATGTACGCGGGGCCACAACCCCGGATTCGCCATTCACTGAGAGTGCGCTCGTTAACGTCGAGGCGCTCAGCGAGCGTGGCAGGAGTGAGCAGATTGCTGGAAATGGAGATGGACGTAAACATAAATGAATCCCTTGCTGCTTTTCAGCGGCAAGAGGATCAGCTGACGAGTCATCTCAGGCTTCTATGTCAGCTGTGCACCATGCGGTGCGCATCCACTTGGCGGGAGATCGTTCTCCCTTCCCCTTGTGAAGTTTTCGGGGCGTCTTACATCTCATCACGATTGTACACAGATAACAGGCTATGCACGCGTTCACGACGATATGCCAACTTGAGCGAAAGTGTCTCAGCCTGCGGCGCCAGAGAGTTGATGGGCTGCACGATTCGCCGGACTGCGGCGAAAACGCGCTTTAACGCCAGATATGATCGACCCGTTCCCTGTTGATACCCCGCTGGCCCTTCGAGTCCGGCTCTACGCGGTTGATCTTCACCGTCACTACGGCGCGGATGACTCTGCGTTTGTCGGCCAACGCAAATGCGTCCCAACCCTGGCGGATGGCACCGCTCTGCACGAGTTGAAGCACTAACGGGTCCATCTCAGAAAGCTGTTCCAGCCGCTTTTGGGCTGCTTTGATCTTTGGACCGATCCTGGTTTCTTGGTCCAGTAGGAGATCAAACCGTAGCTTCTCTGCTGCTTCCTTGCGCACGTTGTCCAGATATTCCTGGTAGCCAGTGATCTCCGACAAGACAGCATGGCGCTCTGCGTCAGTGTCCTTGCCGCTTTCCCCGACCGTGGCCAGGAAGTCAGGGCGGGACAACCGCGCCAGCACCAACTTCGTGACCACGTCGTCC
>JBKJTD010000068.1:0-3919 GCA_046590915.1 Vicinamibacterales bacterium | reverse complement strand
ATCGCCGGCTCGCATTTCGGCAGCTGCAGGCCGCGTTCCCCGGAAAGCCGGCAGCAGAATGTCGCCAGATCGCGCGTCGCACTTTCGCGCATTTCGGCCGGTCACTCACGACGCTCCTGAAATTCAGCACGCTGACACCCGATCAAATCCGTGCGCGCATGGTGTTTGACGGCGACGATCGCGTGCGTCAGGCGCTCAGGGCCGGCAACGGCGTCATTCTCATCACGGGCCATTTTGGATTCTGGGAACTGCAAGGCCTCGCGCATGCGCTGGTGCTGCCGCGCACCCATGTGTTGGCGCGCCGGCTCGACAATCCGTATTTGCATGACTTGCTTGAACGCATTCGCACCGCCACCGGCAATCGCGTCATCTATCGACGCGGCGCGCTGCGACGCGTGCTGCGCGCATTGCAGGACAATGAGGCGGTGGGCATCCTGATTGACCAGCACATTCAGCCGAAGGATGCGGTGACCGTGACGTTTTTTGGCCGTCCCGCCTCAACCACCACCGCCGTGGCCGCCCTCGCGCTGCGCACCGGCGCTCCCGTGATTCCCGTGTTTGGATTGCCGCTGCCCGATGGGCGCTATCGCTGCGTGTATGAACATCCCATCGAGCCGCCGCTGCCCGACTCGCCGGATCCGATGACCGAGTTCACGCAGCGCTGCACCGACGTGCTCGAGATGTACGTCCGTCGCCATCCCGATCTCTGGCTCTGGATGCATCGCCGATGGCGCGATGAGGAGGACAAGACCGGTGGGGACGAGGTGGGCGGGATGTATCCAACTGGCTCGGACGAAAGTGTCGAACTCGGCAAGGACGACACCGAATGATCCCGCCCGATCACACGATCGTCTCGCGTCTTGTCATCCGGCCACCAAACTGGCTGGGTGATGCCGTGCTCGCGTTGCCCGCGATGGTCGCGCTCCGTCGCCATTTCAAGGATGCGTCGCTGACCATCGCCGCAACGAGCGCAGTCGCCGCATTGTTTCGCGAAGAGACCGGAGTCAAACCGGATGCCGTCCTTGTGCTGCCACCATCGGAGCGTGACGCCGTCGCGGCGATCCGCGCGGAGCGATTCGAACTCGGCATTCTCTTCCCAAACTCGTTCCATTCAGCGTGGCAGCTGCGCCGCGCGGGAGTGCCGCAACGCTGGGGTTATTCAAACCTGCCCCGTGGCTGGATGCTGACGAAAAAAGCCCTCCGCCCCGCGCATCCCGCACCCGCCTTCGCCAAGGCTTCGGCGGGCAGGCCCCAACATCACGCGGAGTTCTACAAGGAGCTCGTGCGCGGCTTGGGAATTCCGTGCGGCGATGAGACCCCGAGTGTCACCCCCTCGCCGCAAGCACTCAGGCAAGCCGGCAAGCAGATCGGACTCGACTCCCTGGACACAACGAGGATCATCACGCTCGCCCCCGGTGCCGCGTACGGGCAGGCGAAGCAGTGGCCACCCACGCGAGTGGCCGAACTCGTCGCGCGCCTGATTCGCGAGCGCGACGTGATGTGTGTGCTCGTCGGAGCCGCGCATGATCGCGAGACCGGCCGGACGATCGAATCATGGCTCCGCGCCAACGCACCCGAAACGTTGCCGCGCGTGAAGAATCTCGTCGGCCACACCGATCTCGGCACGCTCGTCGCCCTCACGTCACGCAGCCGCGTCTGTGTGACCAACGATTCCGGCGTCATGCACGTCGCCGCCGCGACAGGTCGACCAGTGGTCGCCATCTTCGGGCCGACTGACGAACGAGTCACCCGTCCCCTCGGCCGAGGAGACGTGTTGACCGCCGACGTCTTCTGCCGCCCGTGCCATCTTCGCGACTGTCCGATCGATCACCGCTGCATGAAACGCATCACCGTAGACTCCGTGTTCTCCGCAGTCTCAAGACACCTGGCTTTCCCCGCCGGAGGAGCACCCCGATGACTCGAACCCTGGACCCTGGACCCACCTCCGCCAAGGCTACGGCGGGCAGGCCCGTGTCGGACCGTGGACCACAATCGTCAAGTGCCCGTCGCGCCGTGTTTTTAGACCGCGACGGCACCATGATCGAAGAAGCCGGTTACCTGAGCAGCCTCGATCAAGTGAAATGGTTCCCCGGCACCAAAGACGCAGTACGTCTGCTGAACCGTGCCGGCTTCCTCGTCTTCGTCGTCACCAACCAGGGCGGCATCGGCTTGGGTTTATTCGACGATGAGTTTGTGAAGATGGTGCACGCGAGGCTTGATGCGGAAGTTGCGGCCAGCGGCGCGAGAATCGACGGCTGGTATTACTGCCCGCATCATCCCAATGCCGTCACCTCGGCACTCAAAGGCCCGTGCGCGTGTCGCAAGCCCGGCCGTGCGATGATCGACGCCGCGTGCCGCGAGCACCACATCGACCTCGCGCAGTCGTGGGTGATCGGTGACCGCGATGTGGATGTGCAGATGGCCGCCGCTGTCGGTGCGCGCGCCGTTCTGGTGACGACGGGTCACGGCGCGCGCGACTTGGCGCAGCAGGGCAGCGCGCTGCTGGAGGGGACACTCGTGGCAAGGGATCTGTCAGAAGCAGTGGCTGAGGTGTTGACGCGATGAATGCACGGTATGCCGAGATCGTCGGCCGATTCAAACAGGCCCACATGGTCGTGGCCGGCGATTTGATCGCTGACGAATTTATCTACGGGCAGGTCGAACGTGTGTCCCGCGAGGCGCCGGTGCTCATCCTCAAGTACGACGCCACAGAGATGTTGCCTGGCGGCGCTGGCAACGCGGCGAGCAATGTCGCGTCGCTTGGCGCGAAGGTCAAGGTCGTTGGCGTGATTGGACGAGACGATGCCGGGCGGCGATTGATTGGCGCGATGCCGCGTCGGGCAGACACCAAGGGTGTGGTGCGCGCGGCCGGGTATGTGACGCCCGTGAAGACGCGTGTGCTCGCCGGTGGCGTGCATTCGGCGAAGCAGCAGGTCGTGCGCATCGATCGCGCCGGGTCCACGTTGACGCCGCGCCAGACGCACGCGTTGTCGAAAAAAATCGAGATCGCGCTCTCGACTGCACTCTCGGATGCCGACGCCGTGATTGTCTCCGACTACGGGAGTGGCCTGTACTCGCCCGAGATGCTCGAGCGCGCCGAAGCACGCGCGGCTGGCCGCACATCAAGGCGCAAGGACTCCCGGACGCGCATGGAGCCGACGTATGTCGGCCGCGTGCCGATGATTCTGGTGGACTCGCGGTATGGGCTGGCAGGATTCAAGGGCGTAACCGCGTGCACACCGAATGAGTCGGAGGTGGAGGCGCTGCTCGGGGTCACCATTGGCGACGACCTGGCCGTGCTGGAAAAAGCGGGCCGCACGTTGTTGCGCAAGTTGCAGGCGCGCGCAGTGCTCGTGACGCGCGGCAGCAAGGGCATGGCGCTGTTTGAGCCCGGCGTCCCTACCGACCACATCCCGATCGTTGGATCAGATCAGATCGCCGACGTCACCGGCGCAGGCGACACCGTCATCGCGACGTTCTCGCTCGCGCTCGCATGCGGCGCAACGTTCGGCGAAGCCGCGCGCCTCGCCAACCACGCCGGCGGATTGGTCGTGATGAAGCGGGGCACCGCCACCATCACCGCCGCCGAGCTGCTCGCCGCCGCAAAAATGAGCTCGGAGGCGATTTCTTGAAAAATCGCCTCCGAGCTCATTTTTTGTTGGACAACGAACTGCTCACGCACCTTGCCGCCGAGCGGGCGGCCGGGCGGACGATCGCGTTCGCCAACGGCGGCTTCGACCTGCTGCACGTCGGCCACGTGCGGTACCTCGAGGCCGCGAAACGTGAAGCGGACGTGCTCGTGGTCGCCGTCAACAGCGATGAGTCCGTGCGCGCCGCGAAAGGCGAGGGCCGACCGGTGCTCCCAGAATCCGCGCGCGCCGAACTTGTGGCCGCGCTCCGCTGCGTCGACTACGTGACC
>JBKJTD010000291.1:0-3631 GCA_046590915.1 Vicinamibacterales bacterium | reverse complement strand
TGGCGGACAACTGCGACCGTCTCGATGCCCTCGCCGCGACCTTTCCGGCGGGCACGGTGACCGGCGCGCCGAAGATTCGATCGATGCAACTGCTCAATACGCTGGAGCCGACCCGTCGCGGGCTCTACGGCGGAGCAGTGGGATACCTGGACTTTGCGGGGAATCTCGATTTCTGCATCGCCATCCGCACCATTACGATGCACGGGACATCCGCTCGGGTTCAAGCCGGCGCGGGTATCGTGGCCGACTCGCATCCGACCTCCGAATACGAAGAGACCAAACACAAGGCGGGCGCACTGTTGCAAGCGTTGCAGATGGCGGAGCAGGGGATCTAACAGATGGTCCTCCTGCTCGATAACTACGATTCGTTCACCTATAACCTGGCGCACCGTCTCGGTGAACTGGGTGCCGAGGTGCAGGTGGTGCGCAACGACGCGATTACCGTGGAGGGCATCGCTGAACGCCGGCCAAGCCATCTGGTGATTTCACCCGGTCCCGGACGGCCCGAGGCCGCGGGCATTTCGGTGGACGCGCTGAAACGGTTTGCCGGTGTCATGCCGGTCCTGGGCGTGTGTCTCGGCCATCAGGCGCTGGCCATTGCGTTCGGCGGTCGTGTCGAACGCGCCGGAGCGCCCATGCACGGCAAAACGTCGATCGTGACGCACGACAACGCGGGCGTGTTTGCGGGAGTGCCGCAAGGCGCGATCGTCGGCCGGTATCACTCGCTCACCATTCCCGTCGACGCTGTGCCGCCAGGCTTTGTAGTGTCTGCGCACGTGAGCGGTGAGCAGACCGTGATGGGCCTCCGTCACGAACGCTGGCCGGTACATGGCGTGCAGTTTCATCCCGAATCGGTGCTCACGCCGGACGGCCATCAGATGTTGCGCAATTTCCTGGAGTGTCGGTGATGTTTGCGGATTGGCTGGAGAAACTCCGGCGGCACGAAGATCTGACCGAAGCCGAAGCCGCGGCGGCCATGGGGCTCATCATGGACGGCGAGGCCAAGCCTGCGCACATTGCCGGACTGCTGATGGCACTGGCCCTCAAAGGTGAGCGTCCCCCTGAGATGGTTGGATTTGCCAGGGCGATGCGCGCGCGAGCCGTGCAGGTCCCTGATGATATCGGGCCCGTGTTCGACACGTGCGGCACTGGCGGCGATGGCGCACATACGTTCAACGTGTCCACCGCCGCGGCCATCGTGCTGGCGTCCTGTGGAGTGCGCGTGGCCAAACACGGTAATCGGGCGGTCTCAAGCCGCTGCGGCAGCGCCGATGTGTTTGAAACGCTTGGCGTGGCTCTTGACGGGACGCCTGATCGCGTCGTGCAGACACTGCGCGACACCAATCTCGCGTTTTTCTTCGCGCCCGCGTGGCATCCGTCGATGAAACACGCGGGGCCGACCAGACGGGAACTTGGCGTGCGCACGGCGTTCAACCTGCTCGGACCGTTGACCAATCCAGCCGGTGCCCGCCGTCAGTTGGTGGGGGTGTCGAAGCCCGAGCACACGGAACTGCTGGCACGCACCCTTGGGCTGTTGGGCACCGAACGCGCGTGGGTCGTGCACGGTGCCGATGGCCTTGATGAACTGTCGACGACCGGGTTCACGAAGGTGTCGGAGTTCCACGCAGGCACGGTGCGGACGTTTTATCTGCACCCGGCCGACGTGGGGCTGCCGGTGGCGTCAAAGGAATCACTCGTCGGCGGCTCAGCCGAAGACAACGCCGCGCTGATTGTGCGGTTGCTTGACGGCGAGGCCGGACCGCCGCGTGACATTGTGCTGCTCAATGCCGGCGCGGGCCTGCTGATTGCCGGCGTGGCCGGGTCGATTTCCGAGGGGATCGCGGCCGCCGGGGCCGCCATTGACAGCGGCAAAGCAAAGGCGACGTTGGCGCTCCTGCGTGAGGCCGGCCGGTCATGAGTGGAGATCTGCTGGCAGCCCTGATGGCCGGCGCCGCAACGGCCGCACGGGAACGGGCGCGCAGGCAGGGGCCCGACGTGGAACTGAGGGCGTCCCGGCAGGAACCGCGAGGCGCGTTGTTTGCCGCGCGGCTGACATCTCCAGGAATGCAGGTCATCGCCGAGTGCAAACGTCGTTCACCGTCCAAAGGCGTGCTTCGAGTGGAATACGACCCCGCGTCCATCGCGCGTGGCTACGAGTCGGCTGGTGCAGCGGCCCTGTCGGTGCTGACCGAATCAACCATGTTTGACGGGCACCTGTCGCACGTGGAGGAGGTCTCTCGCGCCGTGGATCTTCCGATCCTGCGGAAGGACTTTGTCTCGGAAGATTTCCAGCTGGTTGAAGCGCGCGCTGCCGGAGCGGACGCCATTCTCCTCATCGTCGCCGGCCTGAACGACGAGCAGCTGGTGAGGTTGTTGCGAAGCGCGGAGGGCGACGGGTTGGCGGCGCTGGTGGAAGTGCACAGCGGCGAAGAATTGCAGCGCGCCACCGCCGCAGGCGCGACGGTTGTGGGTGTCAATAGCCGCAACCTGAAGACACTCGATATCGATCTGACGCTCCATGAAGAGCTCGTGGCAGCCATCCCCGCGGGCGTGACAGCGGTGGCCGAAAGTGGCCTGACGTCCGGGGCCGATATACGCCGATTGCGTGCGGCCGGGTATCACGCGTTTCTCATCGGTGAACGGTTCATGACGATGCCCGACCCTGGGGCTGCGCTGGCCGAGCTCATCCGCGATGCCGATCGCCTGGAGCGCGAGTCGTGAGTTTTGTGAAGGTGTGTGGTCTGACGCGCAAGGGCGACGTGGACGCGGCGGTGGCCGCGGGCGCCAGCGCCGTCGGCTTCGTTCTGTGGCAGGGGAGTCCCCGTGCAGTGACGCCCGAACAGGTGGCCGTGCTGGCGGCCGATGTGCCTCCTCATGTATGGAAGGTCGGCGTGTTTGTTGACGCCACACCGGCGACGGTCGCGCACGCGGTGGCCACCGCAGGCCTGACGGCGATTCAGCTGCATGGGCACGAGGACGTTGAGCAATTCCGTCATCTCGGTGTGCAGTTGATCAAGTCCGCGGCACCGCGCACGCTCGACGACGTTGAGGCGGTGAGAGCATTGCCGCTCGACGTGCTGGTCTTGATCGATGCGCACGATCCACAGCGCCACGGCGGTACCGGTCGCGCGGCTGACTGGCCCGTCGCCGCGCAGGTCGCGGCGTCCCGTCCCGTACTGCTGGCCGGTGGCCTGACCGCCGCCAACGTCGCCGCCGCGATGGCAGCCGTTCACCCCTGGGGCCTCGACGTCTCGTCCGGCGTCGAAACCGCACCAGGCATCAAAGACCCCAGCCGTATCCAGGACTTCATGTCGACATTGCCCCATTGCCCCATTGCCCCATTGGCCCATTTCCCAGGTGCCCCATTGGCTCATGTGGAGTCGCAGCCGTCCTTTGGTCGGCGCGACCCCGACAGTCGTGGCTATTTTGGTGAGTTCGGTGGCCGGTTCATCCCCGAGACGCTCGTGGCGCCCGTCGAGGAACTGACGATGGCGTATTTCGCCGCGCGCAGGGATCCGGCATTTCTTGCGGAATTCACGCATCTGCTTCGCACCTTTGTGGGGCGCCCGACGCCGCTCTACGAAGCCACGCACCTGGGCGGCACGTCCGGTGTGCGCGTGTTCATCAAGCG
>JBKJTD010000176.1:0-3708 GCA_046590915.1 Vicinamibacterales bacterium | reverse complement strand
GCGACTGCGTTCCCTGACCGCCCAGGCCGTGCTGCAGCAGAACCTCACGGGCGCCCTCGTCAACACGCGCGGTGATCTGTTGTACCTCCACGGACGTGGACATCTCTTCGAGCTTTCATCGGGCGAAGCCGCGATGAACGTGCTGACAACGGCCCTTCGCGCCGCGATCGCGCAAAAGATACCCGTCCATCAGGCCGGCCTGATGATCAGGACCGACGCCGGGCTGATTCCGGTGACCCTGACCGTTCGCCCCGTCCACACGGGTGCGACCACTGATCCCGAGAGTGGCTTGTATGTCGTGATTCTGGAAGAGGCCCCCATCATCCAGGCACCGGCGTCGCTGCCGGTCGACACCACACCCGGCGATCACGATGACGCCCGCGTCGCGGTGTTGACCAAGGAGCTCCGCGCCAAAGAGGAGTATCTGCAGACGACCAACGAGGAGCTGGCGACCTCGAATGAAGAGTTGCGATCGTCGAACGAGGAAATGCAGTCGGTCAACGAGGAGCTCCAGTCGGCCAACGAGGAAATGGAAGCCTCGAAGGAGGAACTGCAATCGATGAACGAGGAGCTGGCGACCGTGAACGCCGAGCTGCAGATTCGGTTGAGCGATCTGGCACGTGCAAACAATGATCTCAATAATCTGCTGGCCGGCACCGGCATGGGCACGGTCTTTGTGGATCATCAGTTGCGCATTCAGCGATTCACCCCGGCGATTACGCAAATCATCAATTTGATTCAGACCGACCTCGGGCGACCCGTCGGCCACATTGCGTCCAACCTGCTGGGGTACGACAGCTTCGTGCAGGACATCCAGGCCGTGCTCGACCAGCTCACACCCAAGGAAGTGGAAGTGCAGACCCGTGAAGGCGCGTGGTTCCTGTTGCGGATTCGCCCGTATCGCACGCTGGAGAATGTGATCGAAGGGGCGGTCGTCACCTTCACCGACATCACCGCGATGAAGCAGGCGGCCGCCTTCGAGAAGGTCCACGAGTTGGCGCACGCGGCCCGGCCAGCTCCCTACCTGACAGACCGGCTCACCAAAGGCGGGCAGACCGTGGCCGTCTGGTTGACCGCCGCGGCGCTGGTCGACGAAACGGGGGCCCCGTACGCCATCGCCACGACGGAGCGCGCCCGTGAGTGACGACCTGCGCCGGCGAGCCGAAGAGCGCGCGCGCGCGGAAGCGCACCGGCCTGAGTTGCCTGCAGACGCGAGCAGGATGCTGCACGACTTACGCGTGCATCAAATCGAGCTCGAGATGCAAAATGAGGAGCTGCGTCGCGCCGAGGCCGCACTCGACGCCTCGCGTGCCCGCTATTTTGATCTGTACGACCTTGCCCCGGTCGGCTACATCACGCTCAATGAACAGGGCTTCATGCGTGAGGTGAACCTGACCGCAGCACGACTGCTCGGCGCGACACGCGGAGTGTTAGCCGGCCAGCCTCTGAGTCGCTTCATCCTGCATGAGGACCAGGACACCTATTACGTCCACCGCCGCCGACTCTTCGCGACCGGTGTGCCGCAGGAGGTCGAGCTGCGCATGCGCCGTGACGACGGCACGCACTTCTGGGCACGCATCGACGCGACCACCGCGCCTGATGTGGAGGGCGGGTCCGAGGTGTGGCGTGCAACCCTGCACGATATTTCGGACCGGAAGCGGTTGGAAGGCGAACGGCTCCAGTTCGAGATCGAGCTGCAGCGGGCGCAGAAGATGGAGAGTCTCACCCGGATGGCTGGCGCCATCGCGCACCACTTCAACAACCAGCTCGGCGTCGTGATGGGCAACATCGAACTGGCGCAGCAGGCGCCCGCGTTGCACACCAAGTGTCTGGATGACGCGTTGGTGGCCACCACAAAGGCTGCCTTGGTCAGCGGTTTGCTGCTGACCTACCTGGGACAGAGTTCCGGAAACCACGCCCCGATCGATCTCTCAGAAGTGTTATCGCACACCCTGCCGTTGCTGCGCGCCGCCGCGCCCTCACACATTGCCGTGGAGACCGATCTGCCGCTACCGGGACCAACCGTCCATGGCAACGCCGTACAGTTGCAGCTCATGCTGACCAACCTGGTGACCAACGCCTGGGAGGCGGTCGGCGGCATGGCATCTACCGTTCGAGTGGGTCTCACGCATGTCCTCATGGCCGAGGTCCCAGGTGGGCGCAGGTTTCCACCCAACTGGCGTCCCGATAATCGGGCTTATGCCTGCCTGTCGGTAACCGACGAGGGGTGCGGGATCGACGTGCAGGACGTCGAGAAAGTGTTCGAGCCGTTTTTTACAACGAAATTCGTCGGGCGCGGTCTGGGTCTTCCCGTCGTGCTCGGGATTCTGCATGCGCACGGCGGCGGTGTGGTGATGGAGAGCCGCCATGGCAAACAGAGCGGCTGCGTGTTTCGCGTGTATCTGCCGATCACGAGTGAGCCTATGACCAGCGCACGAGAGACCACGGGGTCGCAGACGGTCGGTATCACGACGTTCGTGCAATCGTCCGGCACCGTGTTGCTCGTCGACGACGATGAGCTGTTGCGCCGATCGTCCGCGCGAGCACTTATACGGATCGGATGCCAGGTGCTGGAGGCCGCCGATGGCGTGGAAGCCGTCGAGGTCTTCCGCCAGCACCGCGACAGGATCGGCCTGGTCCTGTGTGATCTGACCATGCCTCACCTCGATGGATGGGAGACCCTCTCGGCGCTGCGCCAGTTGTCGCCCCAGATTCCCGTCATCCTCACCAGCGGATACGATGAAGCGCACGCCATGGCCGACGACCGCAAGGAACGCCCACAGGCGTTCCTTGCCAAACCCTTCGGTGCGCAAGCCCTGCGCAACGCGATCGAGCGCGCTCTGGCCATCCCGCTACCCTAGAGAGCGGTTTCGACAAGCGTGAAGCTACGCTTCTCGAAACCGCTCCAAGTTACGACAGCCGTGCGCGCACCAAAGTGAGTTCCTCGGCCAGTCGGTGAGCGGACCAGCCCAGGACCTCAGCCGCCAGTGCTCCGGCGCGATTGATGGCCGCCCCCCCGGGATCTCCGGCCGAGGCGAGCGCGGTACGGCGAAAGACGATATCGGACAATCGAACTGCAGACGTTTGCCGCGCCGCGTAGCGAATTTCCGCACATAACACCAGCGTCTCCGAAGACAGGCGCTCAAGGTCATCATCGTTCGTTGCCCCTTCGACGACGACCGCAGCTTCGATGCCGTACCACGACGCGAGATGGCGCATCACGTCGCGATCCAATGTGCGCCCCTGGCCGCGGAGCGTTTCCTGCAGCAGTCCGTCGCTGTCGGCAACATCCGCGTACGGTAACAGCGCGGTACGGGTGCGTCCTGTCGACGGCTTCAGTCGGAGTGCATCCACCGCGCGTTCAGCGGCCAGACGCGCGGTCGTGTATTTCACGCCGACGAGACTGACGATGCCGGAAGGTTGGGCATGGGTGATGATCATCGGCTCGCCGAGCAAATCGACCCTCGAGCCACGCACGGTTGCCGGCACCATGCCGCAGTGCACAAACCGCACGTCAGCGGCCGTGGCCGTGAGCGCGGGGAACGCCGTGTTGGCCTCCGAGAGAAAGGCCTCGACATCGGCGGGTGACGGTGGCGGCGTGTCGGCACCGCCTACCGAGTCGGCTTGGTGGGTGCCGACGAGCACGCGCCCCTGCCACGGCACCGCCGTGTACATGCGCTCGCCGCCTCATCGTCGCGCGGACGCATG
>JBKJTD010000066.1:0-17131 GCA_046590915.1 Vicinamibacterales bacterium | reverse complement strand
AAGTGCGCGCAACGTGTCGACGTCGAGGTCATTGGTCGGTTCGTCCAGCAACAGCAGGTTGCAGCCCTTCTTCAGGAGCTTCGCCAGGTGCAGACGGTTCCGTTCGCCTCCGGAGAGACTGCCGACCTTCCGCTGCTGATCGCGGCCGCGGAAGTTGAACCACGCGCAGTACGCACGCGAGTTCACCGTGCGTTTACCGAGTGCCACTTCGTCGTTGCCGTCCGAGATCTCGTCGTACACCGTCTTGTCGGCATTGAGCGCATCGCGAGACTGGTCAACGTAGCCAATCTGCACGGTCTCACCGAGTTTCAGGATCCCGCTGTCGGGCTTCTCCTGCCCCACCAACATCCGGAACAACGTCGTCTTGCCGGCGCCGTTGGGGCCAATGACGCCGACGATGCCGCCGCGCGGCAGTGTGAAATTGATGCCGTCCATCAACTGGACGTCGCCGTACCCTTTCTTCAGGTCACGCGCTTCCACGACCACGTCACCCAAACGCGGACCTGGCGGGATGTAGATTTCGACACGTTCGAACTTTTCGGCCGTGTCCTCGTTGAGCAGGTCTTCGTAGGCGTTCAGACGCGCCTTGCCCTTGGCGTGACGCGCCTTGGGCGACATCCGGATCCAGTCGAGCTCACGCTGCAAGGTGCGCTGGCGCTTGGACTCCTGCTTCTCCTCCTGCGCGAGCCGGCTTTGCTTCTGTTCGAGCCAGCCCGAATAGTTGCCTTCCCACGGATAGGCTTTGCCGCGATCGAGTTCAAGAATCCACCCGGCCACGTTGTCGAGGAAGTACCGATCGTGTGTGATCGCGACCACTGTGCCAGGGTAGGTGTGCAGGAAGTGCTCGAGCCATGCGACCGACTCGGCATCGAGATGGTTCGTCGGTTCATCCAGGAGCAGCAGATCGGGCGCCATCAGCAGCAGTCGGCACAATGCGACACGGCGGCGTTCACCGCCTGAAAGCCTGGTGACGTCCGCATCGGGCGGCGGCAACCGGAGCGCATCCATGGCCTGCTCGACGCGTGCGTCAAGATCCCACGCGTTGGCGGCTTCGATCTGGTCCTGCACCCGCGCCTGCTCTTCCAGCAGTTTGTCCATCGCCTCGGGCGACATCTCTTCGCCGAACTTGGCGTTGATTTCGTCAAACCGCGTCAGCAGCGCGCGCGTCGGCGCCACGCCTTCCTCGACGTTGCCGAGCACGTCTTTTGACGCATCGAGCTGCGGTTCCTGCTGCAGGAATCCCACGGTCGTGCCCTCGGCGCGAAACGCCTCTCCGAGATAGTTCGGATCGAGACCGGCCATGATCTTCAGCAGTGTCGACTTGCCGGATCCGTTGGTGCCGATCACGCCGATTTTTGCGCCGGGCAGAAACGAGAGCCAGATGTCCTTGAAAACAACCTGGTCGGGCGGATGAACCTTGCCCAACCCCTTCATGGTGTAGATAAATTGCGCCATATACAAACCGTCTATTTACTCTGCGCCGAAGCCGCGTGAGCGCGGTGGCTTGGGAATCTCTGACTTGGGCGGCTCCGGGGTGAAGTCTTCGCCGGGGTTGATGAAGCGGTCCTTCTCGAAACCGTACTGCTTGTCGTAGAGCTGGCGATACCGGCCGCTCCTGTCGAGCAACTGGTGATGCGTCCCCCGTTCGACGATCTCTCCGCCTTCGAGCACAAGGATCTGGTCCGCGGACTGAATCGTTGAAAGCCTGTGGGCGATCACAAACGTCGTCCTGCCTTTTCGCAACGAACGCAATCCGTCCTGAATCAGCGCTTCGCTTTCGCTGTCGAGGCTCGACGTGGCTTCATCGAGCAGCAGGATTCTGGGATTCGCAAGGATCGCGCGCGCAATCGCCACGCGCTGCCGTTGCCCACCCGACAACCGCACGCCGCGCTCACCGACGATCGTGTCGTACCCCTTTTCGAACCCCGAGATGAATTCGTCCGCGTGCGCCACCCGGCTGGCGTGACGGATGTCGTCCTCAGTGGCGTCGGGAATGCCGTACGCGATGTTGGCGCCGACGGGGCCGTCAAACAGAAAGTTGTCCTGCAGCACGACGCCAAGATGGCGACGATACTCGCCAAGACGGAGGCCGCGCAGGTCGCGGCCGTCGATCAGCACACGCCCGCGAGTGGGATTGTTGAACGCCATCACCAAGCTCAGCAGCGTGCTCTTGCCGGATCCCGACGACCCGACAAGCGCAGTGGTGCTCCCGGCCGGCGCGCGAAACGCGACGCCCTTGATCACGGGAGTCTCAGGCTGGTATTCAAACCAGACATCCTCAAACTCCACTTCGCCCTCAACGGCCGCCACGCTACTGCGCGCGGCATCGTCGGCATCTTCGCGGGGTGTGTCCAGGACTTCGCGAATCCGGTCCAGGCCGGCAAAGGCCTCGGTAATCTGGGTGCCGATCGACGCAATCGACACAACTGGCGCAGCCAACAGCGCCGTGAAGAAGATGTAGCGGATGAGATCGCCGAGCGTCATCGTGCCTTCCACGATGGCGTTGCCTCCGATGGTGATAATCACCACGCCGATGGCTCCAATCACCACGGACGAAAAGGCCGTCGTCGCCGAGACGCCCGTCATCGATTTGGAAATATTGCGAAAGAGTTTGTGCACGCCCCTGGTGAATACCAGGTCTTCGCGCCGCTCCGCGGTGTAGGTC
The DNA here is from genome assembly GCA_046590915.1 of Vicinamibacterales bacterium. Lineage (GTDB taxonomy): Bacteria > Acidobacteriota > Vicinamibacteria > Vicinamibacterales > SCN-69-37 > SYFT01. The sequence continues at coordinate 14,466 of JBKJTD010000066.1, read as the reverse complement.
TTGACGACGCGGATGCCGCCGAGGGCTTCATTGAGGCGGCCGGTGATGTCCGCCTGGATCTTCCCGCGCTCCCGGAACAGGGGCCGCAGTGACCTGAAGGCGTAGGCAAGAGCGCCCCCAAACACCGCCAGCACCAGCAGGGTGACGACTGTGAGGAACCAGTTCACGTAAAAGAGGTAGCCGAGTGCCACCACAGCCGTGAGAATGCTGCCCGTGAGTTGGGCGAGGCCGGTGCCGACCAGGTTGCGGATGCCTTCGGCATCGTTCATCACACGCGCGAGCACCTGGCCCGTCTGGTTTTTGTCGAAGTAGCTGACCGGGAGCCGCATGACGTGTTCTTCCACACGCCGCCGCATCTCGGTGATCGCATATTGGGCGGCCACACCCAATACCTGCGACAACGCGAAGGACGTCACCGCCTGCACCAGCGTCGCCGCGCCGACAATCAGGGCGATCCTGCCGAGCATCTCGACCCGGCCCTGCGAGAGATCGTCGATCAGATCTTTGGAGAGATACGGCAGCACCATGCCCGCGAGGCGACTGATCAGCATCAGCACCAGACCGAGGAGCAGGCGGCCACGCCGGGCCCAGATCAGGTTGCGTGCTTCGGCCCACGCCGCAGACCACCGAATTTTCTTTTTCTTTGGCGGTTCAGACACTCAAGCCTGATCTTAGGCCGAAAACGTGCCGAGGGAATTCACAACGAGCCATGAAGGACGGGGAGAAAACCACAAATAGTTTTCTCCCAGCCCTCCATGTCTCGTTGCGCTTATTTCAGATTGACTCGCAACTCTCCAACAATCTGCCGCCGCAGAAGATCGCCGAAGACGTGCGACTGGTGCTGCTTGTCGGTCAGGTTGATGGCCTTGACGGTCGCGGCGTAGCGGCCACCGCCGAACTTCACACCCAGGCTGGCGTTGGCGGTCAGGTGCGAGTCGGTCCTGCCGTGGTAGCGCGCATCGAGGATGTCCTGCCAGAAGGCGTCATCGGTGTAGTTGGCCGACAGGCTGCCGAAGAACCGCGCGCCGGAGTAGTTCACCCCCGTGCTGAACTGGTTGGTCGGCGCCAGATTGACTTCGCGGATATCGAAGTCCGGCTCGGGATCGGCCTGGTAGGCATAGTTCGCGTAGATGCTGGTCGTGGCGTTCAGCAGCGCGTCAATGCCCAGTTCGAGGCCCTTGCTCTTGACCGTGCCCAGGTTCCGGTAGGTGAAGGTGCTCGGGAACCGGATGGAGGGGGCGGCCGCGTGGAAGCCGGCCCAGATCGCGGAACCGGGGAACGGCCCAAGACCAGGGAAACCGGGCGGCGCGGGCGATGCGCCCCACGTGCCGGTCTGCGTGAAGAAGATCTGCTGGCTGATCTTGTTGTAGTAGGCGGCCGCCGACAGGGTCACGCGATCACTGACCGTGCCTGTGTACCCCACTTCAAACGCATCCATGCGTTCCTCCTTCAAGTCCGGATTCCCCGTCACGGTTGTCGGCACACGGTAGATGGCCGCGCCGTACGCACGGTTGATCGCGCCCAGCGGCAGCGCGTTCGAGATCGTAACGTCGAGGTGGTTGTTGATCATCGACGGCGCACGGAACGCCCGGTTGAACGAAAACCGGAACGTGTGATCGAGGGTCGGCTTGAGGAGCAGCGCGACGCGCGGCGAGAGGACGGGGTCGCTGATCGACGAGAACTTGTCGACGCGGGCCCCGGCCACAAACCGCACGTGGTCGTTGACGAAAATTTCGTCCTGCACGTAGACGCCGCCTTCGGTGCGTGACGTTTCTGCCGGCGCCAGCGACAGCTCGAATTTGTTGTACCGGAGGTTGCCGCCGTAGGTCAGCACGTGACGGCCACCGAGCGTCCGCGTGTCGCTGGCCCCGAGGTCAAACGTCTGCGTGTCGAACTTCAGACCAACGGGCGAGCCGACCCTGTCCACCGAGAGCAAATTGGGGGCGTTCCCGTTGAGCACGTTCACAAACGCCTGCGCGCGGAAGGTCCCCTTGCCGTAGTTGACCTTGCCGTAGCCGTATTTGGTGCCTTCGTCAATGTCGAACGGGCCGATGCCGCTGTGCATGATGCCGTCCGTGCCTGCCAGACCACCCGAGAACTGCCACTTGGAGCCGTTGGCACCGTCATAATCGAGACGCAGATCCACCTTTGGCTGCGACGTGCCCGTGTTTTTGAACGCGGGATACGTAATCGACCCGCCGGGAATGACGCCCTGGGGGCGGCCGAACGCTTCCGACTGATACATGCCCAGCGTGAGCTTGTAGGCCCACTTGTCGTTAATCGCCTGTGCGTGCGTCACGTTGCCGTAGACCAGCGAGCCGTTGCGCGTGCCGTTGCCGAAGAACTGGCGGCCAAACGTGCCGGCGCCCATCGTGAACGTGGTGCCCTGCATTTCGCGCGGTGTCTTGGTGATGATGTTCACCACGCCGGAGAGCGCATTGGCTCCCCAGACGGCCGACGCCGGTCCGCGGATGACTTCGATCTGCTTGATCTCGTTGGTGTTCGCGGGCATGAAATCCCACATGACGAACCCGAAGAAATCCTGATAGATGCTGCGGCCATCAAGCACGGCGAGCTGCGAAGTCGCCAGCGAGCTGGTGGCGCCGCGACTGGTGATGTTGATGTCACGGGCGGAAATCTGGGTGATGTTGACACCCGGCACCGCGCGCAGCAGGTCCGCGTAGTTGTTGGACGGCGCCACTTCCAGCGCCCGTGCCCCAATCACCGACATCGTTGCCGGCGCGTTGACCAGCTGCTGTTCGGTGCGGGAGGCGGAGACGACCACGGTTTCCTTGTAGGTCGGATCGTCCGGCTTGGGCGGAGGCGGAGGCGGAGGCGGTGGCGGTGGCGGAGGGGGCTGGGGTGGCTTGGCGGTCGGCGGCGGCTGCTTTGCCGTGCCTGCCTGTGGAGTGGTTCCCTGGGCGAGTGCTGACACGCCGGTCACACCCACAATTACGACGCCGATCACAAACGTGCGAAACGCCTGCATAAATTCTCCTTCGCCAACCCCCGGAATCGGGCAGTTGTCACCATAATCTAGCGGCGCCTATGATAAGCCCTTTTACACTCCCGTGACCTTACCCACAGACCCGCCTCCGGTTGCTCCAGAACGCCCCGCACCGGCCATCCGCTCGGATTGGCCGGACCTGCCCGACGACCAGCTGCTCGACGTACGGTTTTCAGAGCTGGGACTGACCATTGAGGGTACTGCTCTGGAGCCCCGGCTCCACCAGCTCAACGACGAGTTGTTGGCCCGCGGATTCTCGTTTCATCCCCACTATTGGCTGTCGACGGAATGGTTCTGTCCCGACGGAGTGCCCGGCGTCGCCATCCCTTTTTACCTGGCACATCCCCGGCTGGCCCGGCTCGAAAAGGCGCAAATGCTGGAAGTCGAGGGGGGCACGCCCGAATGGTGCATGAAAATCCTCCGTCACGAAGCCGGACACGCCCTGGACAACGCCTACCAACTGCGCAGGCGCCGCAAGCGCGTGCGGCTGTTTGGCAAACCCTCGGCCGAGTATCCCGAGGTCTACCTGCCCAAACCCTACTCCAAGAGTTTCGTCCTTCACCTCGACTCCTGGTACGCGCAAAGTCACCCGGATGAGGACTTTGCCGAGACGTTTGCCGTCTGGCTCAATCCCGACAGCGACTGGCGCACGCGGTATCACGACTGGCCTGCGCTCAAGAAAATCGAATACATGGATGCGGTCATGCGCGAAATCGCCCTGACCAAACCGGGAGTCACCACGCGCAGAAAGGTGGAAGCCGTCGCCTCGCTTCGCACGACGCTGCGCAGTCACTACAAGAAGAAGCGCCAGCACTACGGCCTGGAATATCCGGATTTTTACGATCGCGACCTCCGGCGGCTGTTCTCCAGTGCGCCCGACCATCACCAGAACCTGAAGGCGTCAAAATTCATCCAGCGCATCCGGCGCGAAGTGCGCCGTCTGGTCGCCGCTTGGGCCGGGTCGTATCAGTACACGATCGATCAGGTGCTCGAAAACATGATCAAACGCGCCGACGAACTCGACCTGCGCCTCATGTATCCGGAAGATCGGACCAAGGTGGACTTCACGATCATGCTCACGGTGCAGACGATGAACTACCTCCACTCTGGAAGGCACCGCGTCGCTTTGTAAATGGGCCAATGGGCCAATGGGCCAATGAAGAACATTGCCCTCATTCCATTGGCTCATTGGCTCATTGCCCAATTGGCTCATTAACAGAAAGCCCCTATGCGAATATTGCTCCTTTTGATTGCATTGACCCAGATGACTCAACCCGGAAGCTGGGTCGAACAGTACCGCCCGGCAGCCGAGCGGCTCATCGCCGAGTCGCAGTCCTCTGACTTTGCGTGGCAGCGGCTGGCGGAGGTGACCGATACGTATGGGCCGCGGCTGTCGGGGTCGGTCGGACTCGAGCGCGCCATCGAGTGGGCCGTCGAGACGATGAAGAATGACGGGCTCGACAACGTCCGCAAGGAACGTGTCATGGTGCCCAAGTGGGTGCGCGGCCGTGAGAGTCTGACGCTCGTCGAACCCATCGCGCAGCCATTGGTCATGTTGGGACTCGGCAATTCGGTCGGAACGAGTCTCAACGGACTCATCGCCGACGTCATTGTTGTCGGCTCGTTCGATGAACTTGACGCGAAGGCTGCTCAGGTCAAGGACCGCATCGTGCTTTTCAACGTACCCTTCACCAACTACGGCCAGACCGTGCCGTACCGTACCACCGGCCCGTCACGCGCCGCGAAACACGGCGCGCTTGGCGTGCTGGTGCGCGCAGTCGGCCCTGTGGGCTTGCGCACTCCGCACACCGGCAGCACCACCTACGCGGACGACGTGCCGAAGATTCCAGCGGCGGCCATCCCTGTGGAAGATGCCGAGCGGTTTCAGCGACTGCAGAACCGCGGGGTGCGCATCCGGGTCAATCTGAAGATGGAGGCACATTTTGAACCCGATGCCGAGTCTTTCAACGTCATCGGTGAACTGACCGGCCGCGAGTTCCCCAACGAGCTCGTCGTCATCGGCTGCCACTTTGATTCCTGGGACATCGGCGCCGGAGCGAGCGACGATGCCGGCGGATGCATTGTGACGTGGGAAGCCCTGCGGCTGATGAAAAAGCTCAACCTGCGTCCGCGGCGCACGGTGCGCGTGGTGTTGTGGACGAACGAAGAGAACGGGATGCGCGGCGGCAATGCGTATCGCGATCAACACATGGCTGAACTGACAGACCACGTGTTGTTGATGGAATCGGACGGTGGCGTGTTCGACCCCGCAGGATTCGGATTTACCGGTCCGGACGCCGCGCGTGCGCAGGTGACCGCGATCGCGAGCCTGCTGAGGTCACTCGGCGCCGACACCATCGCTCCGTCGGGCGGTGGGGCCGACATCGGCCCCGCCGGCACGGCCGGCAACATCCCGATGATGTCCCACCTGGTCAAGGGCGACTACTTCCTTATTCACCACACGCCGGCGGACACGATCGACCGCATCACGCCGAAACAGATGTCGGACAACGCCGCCGCCATTGCCGTCATGACCTACGTGGTGGCCGAGGTGCCGCTGCGGTTAGGCAAGTGAGAGTTTAATGCCGGACTTGGCGGTCTGTGACACAAAGACCACGTCGGCCTTCACAAGTCCTGCCGTCATCGCCTCAAAATCGGTAAACTGTCCGGCGGCCGTATCAAACACCCTGTACGGCAGAATCGCGTGTTTTCAAGTAGGAGTTACTGATGGCGAGTTCGTTCACTGGGCGCCGGAAGACTGTGTTGACGGTCGCCGCGCTGCTTATTCTGGCGGGCACCGGCGTGATGATCGCGCAGGAACCGGTGGTCCTGGATTCCGGCTTGGAGCCAACGGGCCTGACGCCTGTCACCGACGTGTTCTGGCAGATGCTGGTGCTCGGCTTGGTTGGCGGCCTGGCGGCCGTGTTGATGGCGGTCAAGTACAAGGCCGATGTCATGAAGGCCAACCCCGGCAATGCGCGCATGCAGGAAATCGCCGGCTACGTCCGTGACGGCGCCATGGCGTACCTCAACCGTCAGTTCAAGGTGGTCGTGCCCGTGCTCCTCGGCGTGGGTGTGCTGGTCGCCTTCGGTGCCAACTACGAACTGCTCTCGCGGCCCGACGGCCTGATGATGACCGTCTTCATCTTCATCGGCTTTGTCACCGGCGGCCTCGGCAGCTTCTACACCGGCTGGGCCGGCATGAACATCGCGACACACGCGTCGAGCCGTACGGCGTGGGCCTGCACCGATGCGAAAAACGGGCTGAACGCCGGCCTGCAGGTCGCGTTCAAGGCCGGATCGGTCATGGGCCTGTCGGTGGTCGGCATCGGACTGCTGTTCGTCGTGGTCTGGCTCGGCATCTTCGCTGTGCTCACGCCCGACACTCCGGCGCTTGTCGGCCAGGTCATGGTGAGCTTCGGCATGGGCGCCTCGATGGTCGCACTCTTCGCGCGCGTCGGCGGCGGCATCTACACGAAGGCCGCTGACGTGGGCGCCGACCTTGTCGGCAAGGTGGAGGCCGGCATTCCCGAAGACGACCCACGCAACCCCGCGACGATCGCTGACAACGTCGGTGACAACGTCGGCGACGTGGCCGGCATGGGCGCCGACCTCTACGAGTCGTACCTCGGGTCCATTCTTGCTGCGATCGCTCTGGCCGCAGCCGCCGCCATCAGCCTCCGCCACTCGGAAGCCGCGTGGACGATGATCATTGCGCCGGTGGCGATTGCCGCCGTCGGCATCTTCCTCTCGATTCTTGGTAGCCAGCTCGTGCGCACGAAGGAAAACGCGACGCTCAAGGAACTGCTCGGCGCGCTGCATCGCGGTGTGAACGTGGCCTCGGGCGGCGTGGCCGTCGCGGCCGGCGTCATCTGCTACATCTGCTTCGCGGACGTCTACAACATGATCCCCGGCGCCACGTGGTGGGGCGTGTGGCTCGCGACCTGCGTGGGTCTGCTCTCCGGTCTGGTGATTGGGAAGGGCTCTGAGCACTACACGGCGTATGACTACGCGCCGACGCAGGAAGTCGCCCGGTCCAGCGCGACCGGCGCGGCGACCGTCATCATCAGCGGCCTTGCTGTGGGCATGATGTCCACGTGGATTCCGATCGTGACCATCGCGGTCGCGACTGCCCTGGCCTACGGGTTCGCCGGCGGCTTCGCGGATCCGTCACTGGGTCTCTACGGTATCGCGCTTGCCGCCGTCGGCATGCTCTCCACACTCGGCGTGACGCTCGCGACCGACGCCTACGGCCCGATCGCCGACAACGCCGGCGGCAACGCCGAGATGAGCCACCTGGGCGACGACGTCCGAGTGCGCACGGACGCGCTCGACAGCCTCGGCAACACGACGGCCGCGATCGGCAAGGGTTTCGCGATTGGTTCGGCGGCCCTCACGGCGCTGGCACTCATCGCGACGTTTGCCACACTCGCGCAGGGCACACGCACGACGGCGGAATTCCTGCCGACGATCACCCTCGTTGACCCGATGGTCATCTCCGGCATCTTCGTCGGCGCGCTGCTCGTGTTTGTATTCTCGGCAATGACGATGACGGCGGTGGGACGTGCGGCGCTGGTCATGGTCGAGGAAGTGCGGCGTCAGTTCCGCGAGATTCCCGGCATCATGGAAGGCACCGCGACGCCTGACTACGCACGCTGCGTGGACATCTCCACCGACGGTGCCCTCAAGAAGATGGTCGTCCCCTCAATGATGGCCGTCATCGTCCCCGTCATCGTCGGCATCGTGTTTGGCGTGGGCGGCGTTATTGGCATGCTCGCCGGTGGCCTCGGCACGGGCTTCGCGATGGCAATCTTCATGGCGAACGCCGGCGGCAGCTGGGACAACGCCAAGAAGTGGATCGAGTCGGGTGAACTCGGCGGCAAGTACCTGAAGAACGCGGCAGGCGACTACGTCGACGCGAACGGCAACAAGGTCGCGCGCAAGGAAGACTCGAAGAACCCGCGCCACGGGGCGACAGTCATCGGCGACACGGTCGGCGACCCGTTCAAGGACACGTCGGGTCCGTCACTCAACATTCTCATCAAGCTCATCAGCATGGTGTCGGTCGCCACGATCGGCATCACGCTCGCGATCAACAACGGCGAGGGGCTCGTGAAGATGGTCATGGAGATGTTGCTGCGCTGAGTCAGGGTCCAGGAGTCAGGAGTCCGGGGTTCAAAGGTTCAAGGCCCGGTGGCGTCAGCTGCCGGGCCTCGCCCGCTCCTGTTACTTGTACTGGGCGCCGCCAGCGCCGATGCACAAGCGCAGGCCGGGGGACCATTTCGTTGGCAGGAAGCTGATGATGCATATAGCCTCGTGCACTGCCGATGAAGTCCGCATCCCGTTTGCCGCCGATAACAACCGCTTGCGCACGATCATCATCTGCTCTGACAGCACGGGCGCCCAGCGGAACCGAAAGAAGCTGCGCGTCACGCGCCTCTCGGCTGCGTAGATCTGATCTTGTCCTTATTGATCTTCCGGCAACGCCCGGCTTCAGCCGCGGCGGCACCAAACGATTTCACACGCCGCCGTCGGCTGCAAGCCGTCGTATGCGCAGACGTCCCGTCTGCGCGCATGATATAGTCCCGCCACTCCATGGGCATTCCGCCGGGCACGCGCATAGGTGCGTACACGATCAGCGCTTCTATTGGCGCAGGCGGGATGGGCGAGGTGTACCGGGCGCGCGATACGCGGCTCGATCGTGACGTCGCCATCAAGATTCTGCCGCCGGCCTTTGCCGCCGATCCCGAACGGGTGGCGCGGTTCGAAGGCGAGGCGAAAATCCTCGCGTCGCTCAACCATCCGAACATCGCACAGATCTTCGGCATCGCAGGTGTCGACGGCCTGGGCACACAGGCCCTCGTCATGGAACTCGTCGACGGCGAGGACCTCTCGGCCATCATGGCCCGCGGTCCCCTCCCTGTTCCGGAAGCGCTGGGCATCGCGCGGCAAGTGGCCGACGCGCTTGAGGCCGCCCACGCACGCGGCATCGTTCATCGCGACCTGAAGCCTGGCAACATCAAGGTCGCCGGCAACGGGCGCGTCAAGGTCCTCGACTTCGGCCTTGCCAAGGCGACGGCCAACGACCTTTCGTCGCAGGACGCGATGAATTCCCCCACCATCGCGGCTCCGAAGACGGCGCTCGGCGCGATTCTCGGCACGGCCGCGTACATGGCGCCCGAGCAGGCTCGGGGCAAGGCGGTCGACCGCCGCGCGGACGTCTGGGCGTTTGGCGTCGTCCTCTACGAGATGCTCACCGGACGGCGGGCGTTCGCCGGTGAAGATCTCTCGGAGATCCTCGCAGCCGTGCTGCGCGACTCAGTCGCGCTCGAGACCCTGCCCGCCGACACGCCCGCTGCAGTGCATCGCCTCCTGCGCCGGTGTCTCCAACGCGATCCCGCACGGCGCCTCGACTCGATGGGTGCTGCCCGCCTGGAAATCGACGACGCCACTGCGAGTCCCTCGGATGTCGGTGCGGCCCGTGCACGCACCTCGGCGCGCGCCCGCTTTGTGAAGGCGTGGCCCGTGGTCGCGGCAGCACTCGTCGGCGCGCTCGCTGTCGTGGGGGTCACCCGGATGTGGCCGCAGGAACGCCCGGCTCCGGTTCGTCGGTTGGCGCTGCCTCTGTCTCCGGAGGCGGAACGGTTGAGCAGCACTGCCCCTGACGTCGCGGTGAGTGCTGACGGACGGCGGGTGTTTTATTTGGCGTTCAGTGGGAAGACCGTTGCGCTGATTGCCCGTTCACTCGACCGCTTCGAAGAGCAAGCGGTACCGCAGCTCACCGCGACGAGCGCCAGCTTCACACCCTCGCCCGATGGCGAATGGATTGCCTTCATTCGCGGCAATGCGATGGCTTACGAGCTGGCCAAGGTGGCGGTCGCCGGCGGGACGCCGATCCCATTGACGCCGCTGCAGTACGAGTGGCGCGGCGGCAGCTGGGGCGACGACGGCGCCATCCTGTACGCCACTGAAGACGTCGCCGCCGGGATCATGCGGGTGCGAGATGGAGCGGCGGCCGAGACGCTGACCGTGCCCAATACCGCCGAGGGGGAACTCGACCACCTGTGGCCGCACGTGCTCCCGGATGGGACTCATGCGCTTTTCGTCATTCAGCGCCGCGACCGCACGAGCGATGTCGCCGTGCTCGACCTCTCGAGCCGCTCGTGGCGCGTGCTGGTACCGAAAGCCACCATGCCGAAGTACGCGGCAAGCGGCCACCTGCTGTACGCGGCGGGTGGGGCTTTGCACGCCGCCGGTTATGACGCTCGACGTCACAGGCTCACGACGAAGGCGATCGAACTCGTCTCTGGTGTCGCTCAGAAGCCTTCGCTCGCGGCGAGCTACGACATCTCACGCGACGGGACGCTCGTCTACATGCCTGGACGCGACGTGCTCCAACCGCGCGCACTGTTGTGGGTGGATGAACGAGGCGGTCAAACCCCGTTCGAGATCGGCCCTAAACACTACCGTGAGATCCAGATCGCGCCCGACGGCCGGCGGGTCGCCGCGACGATCGAGGAAGACGGCGTCACCGGGTTGTGGGTCCTGGATCCCGACCGGCAAACGACGACCCGGCTGACACCGCCAGGGCTCGGCGTTTCGAGCCCTGTCTGGAGCGCCGACGGTCTGAAGCTGGCGATGGCCGTCACGGTAGCCACCTCGCTGGAACCTGGGATCTACGAGCTGCCGGCGTCCGGAGCGGGCGCGTTGCGGCGCTTGACCACGACGACGAGTGACAAGGGGCACTTCCCTACCGCGTGGAACGCCGATGGCACGGAGGTCCTGTTCTACGGCGCGCTGTCTGACCAGGGCGATATCCTCCGGGTGCGCGTCGGTTCCAAGCCCGAACCAGTCTTGGCGACGTCAGCCGTCGAATTTCGGCCAGCGTTATCTCCGGATGGTCGCTGGCTCGCCTACGTTTCCAACGAAGGAGGCCAGTTGAATGTCTTCGTACGGCCGTACCCGAACGTGAATGACGGCCGGGTGGCGGTAAGCTCCAACGGCGGGATGTATCCCACGTGGACCGCCGGCGGAAAGGTGCTGATGTACACAGCCGGCCCGGCCGTGTGGGCCGTCCCCGTCACGGCCACGGGCAAGACGTTGACCCTCGGTAAGGCCACGCCGGCCATGAGCTGGCCGGCGGGCGCCGGGGGGCCCTGGTCGGTCGCGGCGAATGGTTCCCGTCACTTGGTGACGATGCGACCGGCGGAGGTGCCGCCGCGCCGCGAATTCCGCGTCGTCCTGAACGTGTTCGGGGAGCTGAACGCGCGGGTTCAGAAATAGACCGAAACCCCCAAGGACTCACCTCTGACTTGAAGGTCTGACGCGGCTGCGGTGCGGCGAATCGTCCCAACCAGGACGATTCGCCGTCAGTAGCGCCAACGTGGGTGCGACCTGCACACGATCACTTCAGGTATTTGGCGATCCACTCGACCCACCTGCGGTCCACGTCCTTCTGATGGACCGGATCGGACGGGCTGTGCCCCGGCAGCGGGTACCCGATGAACGCGACAGTCACGCCGTTGTCGCGAAGCGCGTGGTAGTAGCGATACGACTGGGTGATCGGCACGCGGTAGTCACCCGTGTTCGACATGAGAAGCGTCGGTGCCTTGACCTTCGTCGCGTACGTGAGTGGCGACTGTTCGATTGCCGCCTGCATGCGTCCGGGATCGGTATACGGCGAGCCCCCGAGGGCGTAACCGCGGCGCACGTTGGCGTCGCCCAGGTCGTACTGGTCCATGTTGCTCGTCACCGCCGCGCCGGCCACGCCCGCCTTCCACTGATCCGGATACTTGCCCAGCAGCCACGTCGTCATGTAGCCGCCGTACGACCAGCCAGACACCGCCATCCGCGTCTCGTCGACGATGCCACGGCGCTTGAGGGCGTCGACACCGGACATCACGTCGCGCCCTGGACCGGCCCCTGCGTCGTTCCAGATCGCAGACATGTATTGGTTGCCGAGGTTGTCACTGCCCCGATAGTTGGGCTCAAAGACGAGCCAGCCCTGCGCGGCGAGCAGTTGCGAACGCGCAGAGAACGAGACCTTGGATGACGCGCGCGGGCCGCCGTGGATGTACAGCACGAGCGGATACTTCCGGCCCTGCTCAAATCCTGGTGGGTACGTCACCACCCCATCCATGCGGAAGCCGTCTGCACCATCCCACTCGATGGCTTCAGCCTTGCCGAGGTCCATGGCCGCGATGTGCGCGTTGAAATCGGTGAGCCGCTCGGGCGCGGCGGTCTCCGAGGCACGCCAGTAGAGTTCGCTCGGGCGATGGGCAGTGCTTGCGATGAAGGCCATGCGGCCATCGCGGCTGGTGCTGACCGACAGGCTGCCGAAGCCCGAGGCGACGACCAGGGGACCAAAGTCGAGCTTGCGCGCGGCGCCGTCGATCGGCTGCACCCACACGCCCGTCTTCGTGCCATCCGATGCGCCGAGGAGCACGGACTGGCTGTCGCGCATCCAGGACGCGGTGAGGATGTGTCGATCGAGCATCGCCGTCGCACTGCGCCCTTCGCCTCCGCTTGCCGTCGCGACGACGACCTCGTTGTTATTGCGCGTCTCGCCGCCCTTCGGGTACCAGTACAGGATCCGGTTGCCGTCCGGTGAGAACTGCGGCTGAGCTTCGTGATGTGTGCGGCTGGTGAGTGGGCGCATGCGGCCCGACTCGACATCAACGACGTGGATGGTGTTCTGGTCGAAGTCGCCGGAGTACGCGTTGGGCCGCCGCTCGATCGCGATCGTGCGGCCGTCAGGCGACCACGACGGCGGTGGTGGCGGAGCGCCCGGCGCGTAGGTGATGGGCAAGGACCACGAGCCGGACGTCACGCGGCGAGCCGTGCCTGTGTCGAGCGGCACGATCCAGAGGTGCGACGGCACCGGCGCTTCGAGCTGGAGAAAGCTATTGTGCTGAATCTCGAAGGCGCGATTGAACCGGTTCTCCCCTTCCTGCTTTGCCGGCTCGTCGAGTGCCGCGTAGGCAAACCCGCGGCCGTCGGGCCGCCAGGAATACGTCTGCACGCCGGTGGGTGAAGACGTGACCTGCCGGGCCTCGCCGCCCGACATCGGCAGCACGAAGATCTGTGCGCGGCCCTCGACGCTGGCAAGAAACGCGAGCGACGATCCGTCCGGCGACCAGATCGGCATGGTCACCCCGCGGCGGCTGCTCAGCACGCGTTGCGCCTTCGTCGCAATCTCGACGAGCACCATCTCCGAATCGGAACGGTTCTCCGCCATGTTCGTCCGGCTGACGATGATCACTGCAGTCCTGCCGTCGGGCGCGATGGCCGGGTCGCCCACGCGGACGACCGTGCGCGGAGTGTCGAGGTCAAAGCGGGCGGCGGGCTGAGCGGCGACGAACATCGCGGCGGCGACAAGCAAGTGGTGCACGGCAAGCATGGACACGCTCCTTCATGGGACACGAGACTCGGCGCAGTGTAGCCGATGTGGCCGGCCCTCACACAGGCAAGTGGTGGCAGAATGGCACGGCCGAATCGTCTTACAGGTGTGGGTCTTCGTGCGCCAGCTGCTCGGTCCGCACTTGACGACGTTCCCGGGCGTCCAAGCACACAAACAGAAAACCGGGCGCGGAAGGTGTAGTCCGCGTCCGTCAGGTCGTCCATCTCACGCTGCCGCGCCAGCTCTTCCGGAGACGGCGGCGGCGGTGGCGTCGCTCGCCGGATTATGATGGCGGAAATTTTGCCGTTGGACTCGCCTCTGGAACAGTTCCTCCCGAGGCGGACCGCTGAATATTGATCGAACACGGACTCGACATGGATGATGCCACTCTGGCGGAAATGGCGCGACGGGGGACCTTCTATGTCCCGACGATCTATAACAACGTGTACTCTGCCGAGCGTGGCTCATGCAAGGAAATGAGAATTGGCTGGCACAGTCGGACCTTTGAAACCGTGAAGCGCGCACTTAAAGCTGGGGTGAAATTCGCCATGGGAAGTGACGGCCTCGCACCAACCTGGATGATAGGTGAGAACACCCGCGAGCTCGGCTGGTTCGTGAAAGCCGGAATGACGCCGGAGCAAGCGTTGGCGACAGCTACGACGAACGCGGCCACACTACTCGGAAAGGAAAAGGAACTCGGGAAGATTGCGCCGGGTTACTTCGCCGATCTCGTGGCAGTTGAAGGCGACCCCTTGAAGGACATTGACGTCGTCATCAACAACGTGCGATGGGTCATGAAAGGTGGTGCGGTGGTCTTTCCTGCGCTTGAGCAGAGGCATTGAGATGCTGAATGGAGTTCCAGAAGAAGCTCCAGGCTAAGTAGCTAAACTTGGCCTTTCACCAAGCGACAAAGTCGTGCATCTCACCCTACTGATATTTTCGCGTGAGGATTGAGGCAATGATTATGAACAAACTTCTGACCACCGCTTGTTTGGGGGAGGTAGTACTGTGGCCAGAATCATGACGCGCGTGGCAGTGTTTTTGATGCTTGCCATGCTCG
>JBKJTD010000460.1:0-6780 GCA_046590915.1 Vicinamibacterales bacterium | reverse complement strand
CCGTGCCGCCGCCGGTGGGATAGATAATCCAGTCGGGCAGCGTCCAGTTCAACTGCTCCGCCAACTCGTAGCCCATCGTTTTTTTGCCTTCGATGCGGTACGGCTCCTTGAGCGTGGACACGTCGTACCACCCCAGCGGCTTGCCGGTTTCCGCCGCGATGCGACCGGCGTCGGTAATCAGACCGTCCACCAACGTGACATCAGCGCCGTAGAGGTCACACTCTCGAATGAATGGCGTCTTCACATCCCTGGGCATGAAGACTTTGGCCGTAATGCCCGCCGCAGCCGCGTAGGCCGCCATCGCGTTGCCGGCGTTGCCGGCCGTCGGGATCGAGAGCACTTGTGCGCCCAGATGATGCGCGCGTGTCACGGCCGCAGAAAGGCCGCGTGCCTTGAACGAGTTGGTGGGATTGTGTGACTCGTCCTTCACCAGCAGGTTCGACAGACCAAGCGCCTTGCCCAACCGTGGCACATGGGCGAGCGGCGTCCACCCTTCCCCGAGTGACACCGGGGCTTCGCCGTCAAAGAGCGGCATCAACTCGCGATAGCGCCACATCGTGGCTTCACGGCCCGCAAGCGAATCGCGGGACCACGCCTTTGCCGCCTCCATGTCGTAACGCGCCAACAGGGGCGCGCCACACGTGCACAGATGCTGGATGACATGCGCGTCATACACCGGCGCGCCGCAGGGAACGGAACACTCGAGATGGCTGAAATATGACACAACTATTTGCCGAGCAGCTCGACGTCTTTTTTCTTCTGAATCTCGTCGATCATCGCCACATGCTGGTCGGTGATCTTCTGCACGTCTTCGAGCCCGCGCCGCTCGTCGTCTTCGGAGATCTCGGAATCCTTGAGGAGTTTCTTCAGTTTGTCGTTGGCATCCCGGCGCACCTGACGCACGGCGTTGCGACCGGCCTCTGCGTATGTGTGCACGAGTTTCGACATTTCCTTGCGGCGCTCTTCGGTCAACGCCGGCAGCGGAATACGAATCACCTTGCCATCAGACGACGGGTTGAGGCCGAGGTTGCTCTTCTGAATCGCCCGCTCAATCGCCGTGAGCATCGTCGGATCAAACGGCTGCGCGACGATCAGTGACGGCTCTGGAAGCGAGAGCTGAGCGACCTGATTCATCGGCATCAGCGATCCATACGCCTCGACCATCACGGGGTCAAGGATGGTGACCGACGCGCGACCCGTGCGCACGCCGCTGAGTTCCTTGCGCACGTGGTCAAGCGAGATGTCCATGCGCTTCTTGACTTCGGCCGAGAGGCTTTTGAGATCTGTTGCGTCCATGTCAGTTTCCTGGGGGGCAGGTCAAATACGTACTGTGGTTCCGACGGATTCCCCCATGATCACCCGTCGAAGATTGCCAGCCTCGCGCAGTTTGAACACGATGATGGGCAGTTTGTTGTCCATGCAGAGGGAAATGGCCGTGGCGTCCATGACCTTGAGCCCCTGTTCGAGCACCTGGAGATACGTCAACGTGTCGTATTTGGTGGCGTCGGGGTGGGTCATGGGGTCGGCCGTGTAAATGCCGTCCACCTTGGTCGCCTTGATGATGACCTGGGACTTCATCTCCATGGCACGCAACGCCGCGGCGGTGTCGGTCGTGAAGTAGGGATTGCCGGTGCCGGCCGCAAACACCACGACACGGCCTTTTTCGAGATGGCGAATGGCCCGTCGGCGAATGAACGGCTCGGCGACCGCCCGCATTTCGATCGCGGCGGCCACGCGGGTGGTCACACCCAGTTTTTCGAGGGCATCCTGGAGCGCGAGCGAGTTGATCACCGTCGCGAGCATGCCCATGTAGTCGGCGGTCGCGCGGTCCATCCCCTTGGCGCTCGCGGCCAACCCGCGAAACAGGTTGCCGCCGCCGATGACGACGCCGATCTGGACGCCCATGGCGGCGACTTCGCCAATCTCCTTGGCGACCTGGGTGGCGACCGCAGGGTCAATACCAAACGGCTGATCGCCCATCAGGGCTTCGCCGGAAATCTTCAGCAGTACGCGTTCGTAGGCAGGGGTAGACACAGACGCTGATTATAAGTCGTTCAGGGGCCCCGTCTCGTCGACTTCGACACAGTCGACTAGTGGCCGCCGCCGCGCGGCTGGCTCGACGGCGGCACCATGCCGTTGAGGCGCAGGTAGGTCACAAGGTTGCCGTAGTGTTCGTTGATGTGGCTCGTGTTGTAGATGAGCGCACCGATTTTTGTGCGTCGTCCCTGCATTTCCATCATGTTCGTCTGGTCAACGGCGGCAAAGGCCTTCTGGCACACGGCCACCGAATCGGCGAGCGCCTTTTCGAGGTCGGCCTTCGTCATCGTGTTGGCGGCCCAGCCGTCGGCGGCGTTGCCGGTATCCATGCGGGCCGGCGACGGCGTGACGCCCGCCAGGGCAGAGCAGGCGCCGTTGTTGTCGTCCACGATGTGGGCGAACAGGCGCGCGTAGCTGCGCACCTCCGGCGTGGGTTGCCACGTCCACGTGTCAGCCGGCACCATCGCGGCCGTCCGGCCGATGAAGTTCGTGATGGCGGTATACATCGCATTGACCTCGGCCGAGGTGGATGCGGGTGGCGTGGGGGGCGCAGCTGGCGCACCCTGACGGCCGCCACCGGATTGTTGGGCCATAAGGCCGATCGACAGGGACAGCACACACAGGGACGTCACGCACAGGGACTTCGCCATGGCAGGTTTCCTCCGGCCGTTACGGTAGCACGGGATACAATCCGCCGAAATGGATTACACCCGGCGACAATTCACGAAACTGGCCCTGTCTGCGCCCGGCTTCGGGCTCCTGCGCCGCCCCGACACTTCGGAGCGACTCCGACAGGCGAAGCCGAACTCCCGGTTCAGCGGGGTGCAGGTCGGTGCCATTACGTACAGCTACCGGAGCATGCCGGACCAGAGTGCTGAAGCCACGCTGAAGTACATCCTCGACTCCGGCGTCAGTGCCGTCGAACTGATGGGCGATCCGGCCGAGGCGTTTGCGGGGCGCCCCGCCAGCGGTGGCCGAGGGGGGCGCGGCGCCCAGTTCACGCCGGAACAAATCGAACAGCAGCGCGAAGCACAGCGTCAGTCTCAGGCCGCGCTCACGGCGTGGCGCACGTCGGTGTCCATGGACCGGTTCAGAGCGCTCCGCACGATGTACAACGACGCCGGTGTCTCCATCTACGCAGTGAAGATGCTCAACCCCAACATGTCGGACGAGGAATATGAGTACGTGTTCAACGTGGCGGAGGCGCTCGGCTGCACCCACACGACGCTCGAACTGCCGACCGACGACGCGCAGCTCACCCGCATCGGGCAATTTGCGGTGAAGAAGAAAATTTATGCCGCCTTTCACACGCATCTGCAGGGCGCGATGACCGCGTTTGATCGGGCGTTTGCGCTCTCACCGGGCAACATGGCGAACGTGGACCTGGGCCACTACGTCGCCGCAGGCAGCGTCGGCGGCTCTCCGGTCGAGTTTCTGCAAAAACATCACGCGCGCATTTCCAGCGTGCACGTCAAAGACCGCCGCTCAAAGGACAACGGCGGCGCCAACGTGGAGTGGGGCACGGGCGACACGCCGCTCAACGACATTCTGCAGGTGATGAAAACGCGGGCGTGGACATTCCCCGCGACGGTGGAACTGGAATATCCGATCCCGGCAGGGTCAAATGCGGTGCTCGAAACGAAGAAGTGCGTGGACTACTGCAAGGCGGCGCTCGCGTAACGCAAGGAGGGCGTGGCCGTCAGGCCCGCCGCTCTGGCGCGGCTAAAGCCGACGCCCTACAAAAGCCAGTCACGCAGGCGGTCGCGCCAGCAGGTCCTGAATCACACGCAGCAACTCGTCGTCATTGACCGGCTTGACCAAATGGGCGTTGAAGCCGGCCGCCTGCGTGCGTCGTCGGTCTTCGGGCTGGCCCCATCCGGTGACGGCGACGAGCACGACGTCCTGCCCCCATCGTTGCTGTCGGATACGCCGGGCGGTTTCGAAGCCGTCCATCCCGGGCATGCCCAGATCAAGCAGAATCACGCGCGGGTCAAAGGTGGGCCCGGTGCGGAGGGCCTGTTCGCCATTGCCCGCCGTCTCCACGGTGTGGCCTTCATGCCGGAGTCTGAGCGCGAGCACAAACGCCGCATCCGCATTGTCGTCGACCACCAGAATCCTGGTGCCACTGGGCCCTGGTGGCAGTTCTGCCGGGGCCTCCACTGGACTCGGTGCCGGAAGCAGAGACTCGGGCAGGGCCGGGATCCGTACGGTGACTTCCGTGCCCGTACCGGGCCCTGCCGAATGCGCCGACACCTGCCCGTCGTGCAACTCCACAATGCGGCGCACCAGTGCGAGTCCGATCCCGAGGCCTGACACGTTGTGGCTGTCTGACTGCTCGGCCTGGGTGAACAACTCAAAGATGTAGGACAGCTTGGCCGGGTCCACGCCGACGCCGGTGTCGATCACACAAATCACCACGACATCGTGCTCGTGTGCGACACGAAGCGTGATGTCGCCGCCTGGCGGCGTGAACTTCGCGGCGTTGGTCAGCAAATTCCCGATCACTTGCGCGAGTCGCGCGCCATCACCGTGCACATCGGGACACCGCTCCGGCAGGTGCACCGCGAGCCTGTGTCCCCGGGCATCGAGGATCGGGCGCGTCGACTCGACCGCCTGCTCGATGATGGGGGCGATGCCAACCCGTTCGCGCCGTATGCCAATCACCCCGCGGCTGATGCGCGACATGTCGATCAGGTCGTCGATGAGACGCACCAGGTGTGTGACCTGCCGCTGGATCACCGCCCCCACCTTCGTGCGCTGCGCGGCGTCCATGTCCGGAACGTCGATCACCTGAGAGGCGGTGTGGATGGCTGCCAGCGGATTGCGCAGTTCATGCGCGAGCACCGCCAGAAATTCGTCCTTGCGCGCGTTCGATTCCTGCAGTTCGGCGGTGCGGGCCGCCACACGCGCCTCCAGCTCGACGTTGAGCTGCTCCAGTTGTCGCGTCGTCCGATGGAGATCCACAAAGGCTTTGACTTTTGCGCGCAGGATTTCCGGAACCACCGGCACCGGCACGTAGTCCATGGCGCCGAGTTCATATCCGCGGATCCGGTCCATGTCGCTCAAATGCACGCCCGAGACGAAAATGATCGCCGTCGTCTTGAATCTCGGATGGCCACGAATGAGCGCTGCGAGTTCGAATCCGTCCAGCTCGGGCATGCAGACGTCGATGAGGACGACCGCAAAATCACCTTTGAGCAGGTTCTCGAGCGCCGAACGGGCTGAGCTGGCCGTCACCAGTCGAACATCGAGCTCACTCAGAATCACCTGATAGGTCAGCAGCTTCGCCGGCTGGTCATCGACCAGCAGGACACTGGGGGTGACAGGGGTATTCATCGGTGCAGCCACAGACGCAACGCCGACAACAGCTGTTCGGTGTTGACCGGTTTGGCCAGATAATCCGAGGCCCCTGCCTCGAGGCATTTTTCACGATCACCCTTCATGGCTTTGGCCGTCAGCGCGATGATGGGCAGACGTCGAAACGCCTGATGTGTCCTGATCTCGCGAATCGTGTCGTACCCATCCATGCCCGGCATCATGATGTCCATGAGCGTGACCGCCACCTGCGGCGTCGTCTCAAGCGTCGTGATCGCTTCACGACCGGTCGACGCGGTCAGCACCTTCATGTCGTGCCGCTCAAGAATGCTGCTCAACGCAAAAATGTTCCGGACGTCATCGTCAACCACGAGCACCGATTTGCCGGCGAGGTCGTCGTTTGATCCGTGCAGCCGGTGGAGCAGCGCACGCTGATTGGCGGGCAGGTCCTCCACGACGCGATGCAGGAAGAGCGCCGTTTCATCAAACAACCGCTCGGGGGACTCGACGCCCTTGACGATGACACGCCGGGCAAAGGTTTCCAGCCGCGCGGCTTCGTCGGGTGTCAGTTCGTACCCGGTGAAGACCACGACCGGCAGGTCACGCCACTCGTCATGCGCGGCAATCCGTTCGATCAGGTCAAACCCGCTCATGTCCGGCAGGCGGAGGTCGAGCACGACGCAGTCGTAGTCGAGATCGGCGAGGTGTTCCAGCGCCTCGGCGCCGGTGGACACGATATCGATGTCGATGTCGTCATGGCCAAGCAACTCCTTGATGCTGCGCTGCTCGCCGGGGTTGTCTTCGACCACAAGCAGGCGGCGTTCCCGCGCCTGGGTGAAAGCCTTGATGCGCGCAAGCGTCGCCTCGATGTCCTTGGTCGTGGTGGACTTGGTGACAAACGAGAAGGCGCCACGTGACAACCCGTGCTGGCGATCTTCGTCGAGCGTCACAATCTGCACTGGAATGTGGCGCGTCGACGGGTCGTGCTTGAGATGACTGAGCACCGTCCACCCGAGCATGTCGGGCAGGAAGATATCGAGCGAAATCGCCGACGGTCGATATTCAGCCGCGAGCCGAAGGGCCTCATCGCCACGATGCGCGACGAGCACCTTGAAGCCGTGCGTGCGGGCGGCGTCACGCAGCACGGCGGCGTAATGCGGGTCATCTTCGATGACCAGCAGGGTGGCGTCTCCCGAGACGAGGTCGCGTCGATCGTCGGGCGTCCGGTCGATGGTCCGGTCGGCGCGGTTGGCGGTGACCACCGCGCGCTGCAACGCGGGAGCCGACGACGGCACGTCGACGCGGGTGGTGTCGGCGTAGCGCAGCGGCAGGTACAGCGTGAAGGTGCTCCCCACGCCTGGAGTGCTGCGCAGCTGAAGTTCTCCTCCGAGCAGGGCCGCCAGCTCACGGCTGATGGCCAGGCCCAGC
>JBKJTD010000377.1:0-3380 GCA_046590915.1 Vicinamibacterales bacterium | reverse complement strand
CCGCGGATCAACACCAGCGATGCCGAGATCAAGCAGACCATGACCTCGGACGAGATCATGGCCAAACCGAATATTTCCACCGGCAACTTCCTCAGTCTGGCCGAGACCTTCGCCGGTTTCGAGGACAACCCGACTTCCGGCCAGAACAACCCGACGTCGTCTTCGGGATCGTCGATCAACTTCAACGGTACCGGGTCGCGTGGTGCCACGTTCCAGATTAATGGCGTCAACAACGACGACTCCTCCGAGAACCAGAACCGCCAGAGCGTCGCTCTCGCCTCCATCAAATCGTTCCAGGTCATCTCCAACAATTACTCGGCGGAGTTTGGCCGCGGTTACGGAGCGGTGGTCCTGGTGCAGACCAAGTCGGGCACCAACAACTGGCGCGGGGATCTCTTCGAGTTCGCGCAGGACAGCAACGACCTGACGTCGCTGCGCCATTTTGCGAAGGTCAAACCCGACAATCAGCGGCACCAGTACGGCGCCACCGTCGGCTTTCCGATTCTGCGCAACCGGCTCTTCGGCTTTCTCAGTTCCGACCGCACGAAATTTGACGGGTCGCAGAACTACGCCCGCGACCTGCTGCTGCCCAATGAACGCACGCCGCGCCTGACGCGCGGCAACGACACGCCAGCCAATCGCGCGTGGATTCAGTCGATCATTGACCGCTACCCCACCGCGACGCCCAACGACCCACGCAGCAACCGCACGTACGCGACGGTGATCGGGTTCAATTTTCCCGACGAGGACTATTCCGGACGTCTGGACTGGCAGCGCGGTCAGGACAGCGTCATCGCCCGCTACCAGTTCACCCATCAGCTTCGCGAAACCGACGATGTGATTCGTGGGGAGCAGGCGCGTCAGGACAATCGACAGCAGAACTTCGGCCTCACGTGGACCAAAATTTTCTCGAACCGGTTGGTCGCTGAACTGCGGTACGGCCTGGGGCTTCGCGACACCAACGTCAACATCGCGGACGGCAACAGCACGCCCATCGTGCGGTTTACGGCCTCGCCGGTGTCGGGCACGATCATCGGCAACGCGGGTGCGTTCCCGATCCTGAGGGACCAGAAAGACAATCAATTTGTCGGCAACATGACCTGGATGTTCGCCAACAATCACAGCCTCAAACTCGGCACCGACATTCGTCGCCAGCAGCTCGATGACTTCGCCGACAGCAACTCGCGCGGGTTCTGGAATTTCAACCGTGCGTGCGGTGGCGTGACCTACCCCACAGCCTATGATGCGTTCCTGGACGGATGCGTCGCGTCATTCACGAAGGCCTACGGGCCCTTCTTCCTCGAGAACCGGCTCAACGAGGCAAACTTCTACATTGAGGACAACTGGCGCATCCGGCCGAGCCTGACGTTGAACCTCGGGTTCCGCTACGAGTACATCTCGGCACCGAAAGAAGCCGAGGACCGCATCACGTACGGCATCAAGGCCGATTCAAACAACTACGAGCCGAGGTTGGGCGCCGCATGGGCACTGCCGCCGTCGAGCGGCTGGCGCGGCATTGTGACTGGACGCCAGGCCGGGGATGCGTCCCTGCGCGGCGGATACGGCATCACGCACGGGCGAATTTTCCAGTCCGTATTTTCGCAATCAGGTGCCAGCTTGCGCACCAACCCGCCCAATGCGCTCTCGAGAGGTATCACGACGGCGGCGGGTTTCCTCAATGTGTCGGACCCCACCCTCGGGTTTGTGTTTACACCTGGCCCCCAGACGACGCGGCATTCGATCACGATTGCCAGTCCGGATCTGGAAGTGCCGTACACGCATCAGTGGAGCGCGTCGTACGAACGCAAGCTGCCGTTTAACTCGACGCTCCGCCTCAACTACAACGGCAATCACGTCATCGGCACACTGAAATACGCGCTCAACAATCTGCCCGTGTCCCCGTTGGCCGGCCCCGTCACAGTGGTCAACCACCCGAACAATGCGCCCGCCGCCGGGTTCCCGGATCTGCGGGGAGGCGTGATCGACAGAATCGCCAACGATGTGCGATGCGCCGGCACGGGCCTGCCAGGCATTGCCGTCAACGCCGCCTGCCCGGTGGCGGTTCCCATCGCGAACAACGAGATCAGTTTGCGTGTGCCGCGCACCAACGAACGCCGACCTGATCCCCGGTATTCCAGCAACCTGATGGTGAGCAATGATGCCGAGTCGTGGTACGACGGGCTGCAGATCGAACTGGTCAAGCACATGAGCCAGGGCCTGCAGTTCTCCGCGAGTTACACGCGGAGCCGCTCGCTTGATACGACGTCGGAGGCGACCTTTGTCGGCGCAGGCGACTCCAACCAGCAGGGGCCCAACTCCGCCTACGCCAAAGGCTACTCCCGGTTCCACACCCCTCACCGGTTTGCGCTGAACGGAACGTATCGGATGCCCTTCTTCGCCGATCGCACCGATCTGGTCGGCCAGGTGCTGGGTGGATGGCAGCTCTCAGGCGTCCTCAAACTCACCAGCGGCACGCCGTTCACGGTGACCCAGACGGGACTGGACCTGAATTTCGACGGGTTCGCGGAAGGACGACCAGTGCTGGTTGACCAATCGATTCTCGGCCGGACGATCAACAGCCCGTCCACGTCGCAGCTACTCCTGCCGGCGAGCGCGTTCCGACTCTATGGGATCGGCGACACCCTGGACATGGTCGTCCCGCGCAACGCATTTTATGGCGACGGTCTCCAAACGCTTGATCTGGGTCTCTTCAAGAGCTTCAACCTCGGTCAGCAGAAATCCCTCAGCCTCCGCTTCGAGGCCTTCAACGTGCTCAACGCGGTCCAGTACGGCTTCCCCACCACGGATTTTTCGAGCCCCACATTCGGCCAGTTGACCGCGCTCAATTCGCTCTACATTCCTCGCACGCTGCAGTTGGCGATCCGACTCAGGTACTAGACAGACGACGCCTTGTACAGACACAGGGCCGGTCACCACATACGGGTGACCGGCCCTTCTTCGTACTCCCGTCCGCTTAGCGCTGGTTCGACTGTTTGTTGCGCGTCGCCTGGTCCCAGATGGTCGCAGCTGCGCCGGCAACGATTCCGCCAATCACCGCGCCCTTCTTACCCTTGGCGACGCCACCCACCACCGCGCCTGCGGCCGTTGATCCGGCGATGATCGCCACGCTCTTTTTCGTCGAGCGTTTGGTCTGGACCGGCGCGCGTGACGCCGTCGAGGTGCGCTGCACCGGAGCCGACCGGGTCAGTACTGCGGGCCGACTGGTGGCCGGCTGCAGGTATCCCGCTGACTGCGGCGCGCGGTAGGGCTCCACATATCCGGCTGCGGCAAATCCCGCCGGGGCTGTCGGA
This sequence comes from Vicinamibacterales bacterium, assembly GCA_046590915.1. GTDB lineage: Bacteria > Acidobacteriota > Vicinamibacteria > Vicinamibacterales > SCN-69-37 > SYFT01. The sequence continues at coordinate 69 of JBKJTD010000377.1, read as the reverse complement.
GCACCTACGCACGCCAAGGTGGACTCACGCAGCACCGCACGCTGCCCAGGTTCACACTCCAGCTGCACT
>JBKJTD010000302.1:0-3913 GCA_046590915.1 Vicinamibacterales bacterium | reverse complement strand
CAGATTCTGGCCTCGGTGGATGAGCGCGGTACGCGCCTTGACCTGGCGGTCCTGCGCGCGCAGAAAAAAGCCGTGATTGAAGCCGAGTGTTTCGGACTTCTCGAATATGTCGAATCGAAGTTTTCGCTCGACATGGTGTCCGGGCACGAGGGTGTCAAAGAGCGCATGCGCCGGGCGTCCAGGGCCATCGTGGCCGGCCGGTTGCGCGGAGTGCCGATGGGCTACCTGATTGCGGGACCGGTGGGCTCGGCCAAGACGTTCATGGTGAACTGTTTCACGGGGGAAATCGGATTTCCCTGTGTGCAGTTTCTCAACTTCCGATCGCAGTGGCAGGGCGTGACCGAAGGCAATGTGGAGAAGATCCTCAAGCTGCTGCGATCGATGTGGCCTGTGGGCGTGGTGATTGACGAGGCGGACGCGGCGCTGGGTCATCGAAATCAGCAGGGCGACTCCGGCACCTCCAATCGGGTGTTCGCGCAGCTGACGTCGTTCATGGGCAATACCGAGTACCGCGGCAAGATCGTGTGGTTTCTCATCACGTCACGACCGGATTTGCTGCCGGTGGACTTGAAGCGGCAGGGACGCGCCGAAGAACACCTCGCGCTGTTTTATCCGGAGACCCTCGAGGAACACGACGCCTTGTTCCGCATCATGCTCAAGAAGAGCGGGATCACCACCGAGGTGACGTCGATCTCGGAGGTCATCGATGACCCGACGGGCCTGTCCGGGTCAGACATCGAAGCGATTCTGGCGCGCGCCCTGCTTGTGGCAGATGCGACACCGGAATCGTCGGCGCAGGCGGTATCTCGTGAGACGCTGCGTCATGCGTTCGCCGACTTTATCCCGGCCACCAGTCCACTGGAGCGGGAGCTCCAGATTCTGGTCGCCGTGCAGGAGTGCACGTCCCGAGAGGTGTTGCCCCCCACCTACAGGGACATGGAACGGTCAGCGGTGCTGGAACGCATCACCGAACTTCGACGCCTGCTGAATTCTTGACAGCCACGGACGCTTACGTGACTATACGCACTCATTTCGGAGGTTCATGTGTCGCGCAGCCCCCTGTTTGATTCTCTTCGTCGGGCGATGAGAATCGCCGCATTGTCGGAGCGTCGTTCGCCCGGTCGTCCCCCGATCGATGAACTGATCGAGATGGGGCTCACACGTCGAAGATTTCTGCGCGACTCCTCGTTGGCCGCGGCGGGTCTCATCGTGGGCGCCGGGTGTTCCTCGCCCTCGCAGGAGCAGCCGGCCGCGCCGGCCAACCAGCGCCCATCCGGCAGCGCGCGGATCGCCATCGTCGGCGGCGGCATGGGCGGACTGAACACCGCGTACAAACTGCAGAAGGCCGGACTGACCGCGAAAATATTTGAAGGCGCCGATCGCACCGGAGGCCGCATCTTCACGGGCACGAATCTGCTGGCCGACGGCATCACAACCGAATTGGGTGGCGAGTTCATCGACTCCACGCACGAGGAGATGTTTGCGCTGATGTCGGAATTTGGGCTCGAGCGCCTTGACACGCAGGCGCCGGAGTTCAGTACGCTCAAGTCCGAGACGTATTTCATCAACGGCCGTCACTACACGCAGGCACAGGCCGCCCGTGCGTTTGTGCCGCTGGCGCAAAAGATTCTTGCCGACTACGACTCACTGGGAGACGTGGTCGACTACACCACCGAAGGCGGCGGCACGAAGTTCGACCGGATGTCGATCTCGCAGTACTTCGATGCCATCGGCGCGACCGGGTGGATGCGCGAGCTGCTCGATATCGCCTACGTCACCGAATATGGCCTTGATGCCGGCGAGCAGTCCGCGCTCAATTTTATCTTCCTCATCGGCACCGGAGACCTTGAGGACGCCGATGCCATGGCGTTGTTCGGTGAGAGCGACGAACGCTTCAAGGTCAAGGGCGGCAATCAGCGCATTGTGGACGAACTGGCCAAGCGGCTCGACCCCCAGATTCACCGCCGCCACCGGCTTGAGGCGATTCGCAGCCGCGGCGCAGGATATACGCTCACGTTTCAGACCGGCAACGGCAGTGTGGATGAAGAAGCCGATGTCGTGGTCCTGGCCATTCCATTTACGATGCTTCGGGACGTGCGGATGGACGTGGAACTGCCCGACGTCAAGAAACGGGCGATTCAGGAGCTCGGATACGGCGCCAATGCGAAGGTGCTCATCGGGTTCGACAGCCGACCGTGGCAAACGCAAGGGTACAGTGGCGCGGTGTATAGCGACGAGATGTTCCAACTGGCGTGGGACAGCAGCTTTGGGCAGCCAGGGCCCGCCGGTGCGCTGACCTTGTATTCCGGTGGCAAACTGGCGCTGGCGGCCGGTGACGGCACGGCGGAAGCAGCCGCGGTGCGCCTGATGCGAGGAATTGAACGCGCCTTTCCCGGAGCCACACGCGCCAGAAACGGTAAAGTCTCCCGGTTCCACTGGCCGACCTTCCCGTGGACGAAGGCGTCCTACTCCTGCTACAAGCCGGGGCAGTGGACGACGATCGCGGGGGCGGAGGGTGTGCCGGTCGGCAATCTCTTTTTTGCCGGTGAGCACTGCAGTTACGATTTTCAGGGCTACATGAACGGCGCCGCCCAATCGGGAGCGGATGCCGCCAAATCGATCATGAGCAAGTTGAGTGGTTCGGCGTCGATGTGGCGCCGGTTGCCGCGGACGGCGTAACACGCGCCGGGAGGAGAGGAAGTCATGGCCGCACAGGGATCACAGGGTGGAGTTCGTCTGACCGGGGCCGGCCGGTTGTTGCTGTTCGTGGTGGGTCTGGCCGTGCTGGGGTACGTCGGATGGACCTACCGCGACCGCCTGTCACTGCCGGGAGGCAGCGACGAGCCGACAGTGGCCGCACCCGCTGCGACGTCGAATGAGCCCTCCGCGGCTGCGCCCAAGGGCGTGCTGGCGCGCATCAGGGAATCAGGCGTGATGCGCGTCGGCATGGAGCCCGATGCGCCACCCCTCCACTTCATCAACGATCGCAAGCAGGAAGATGGCTTCGACTTCCGGCTGGCGGGGCTCATCGCCGAGAACCTGGGCGCGAAACGCGTGCAGGTGGTCGAGTTTGATTACGACGACCTGCCCGACGCACTGATGGAAGGCAAAATCGATCTGATCATGGCCGGCTACGTACCCGACCCCTCCATCACAGGTGTGGTGTGGTCGAATGGGTACCTCGACTTCGGATTGTGCATGATCGTGCAGGAGGGCATGGCCGCCACGTTCCGGACTCCCGCGGACCTGGCCGGCAAACGTATCGCCATCTACGACGACCCGGCGGCCGAACGCTGGGTGCAGGACAATATTCCGAACGCGCGCATCAGCAAGTTTTCTGGAGATGACGGCTGGTTTGAGGCCGTGGAGAATGACCAGGCCGATGCGCTCATTTACGACTATCCATTTGCCGCCGAGGAGATCAAGGCACATCCACGCACAACGATTGTCAAATACAACCTGAACCAGTCGAAGTACGCCGTGGCGGTGCCGGAAGGCAATTTCGACCTGGTCTACGAGGTCAACTCCGCCATCGACAAATTCCGGGCGACGCCCAAGTACGCGGACATGATGCGTGAGTATCTGTCGAGTTCGTCAGACGTCTTCATGAAGCCAATCAGCGGGCGTCGGACCTACACCGTGCGCGCGGGAGATACCCTGACGAAGATCGCGGCGAGTGAGCTGAAGGACATCAACCGCTGGAAGGAGATCTGGGATCTCAACCGCGACCGCGTCGCCAACGAGAACCTGATCTACCCGAGGCTCGTCCTGCTGATGCCGTCGTAAGGGAGATTATTCACAACGAGACATGGAGAATTTCCAGGTTAAAAAAAAACTCCTGGAGTCTCCATGTCTCGTTGTGAAAAGTCTTACTCCCTGGCCTTGTGTTCGCGTTCAATGAGCACCAGCCCGG
>JBKJTD010000246.1:0-4208 GCA_046590915.1 Vicinamibacterales bacterium | reverse complement strand
CTTGACATCGAAATTGATCGGGCAGGTTATCGCCATCATGCTTCTCCTCTGGTTACGAGACGGCGCAGCAGCCAGTCTCTCAACGTCGTGACATCGATATTGGGTGTCATGCCACACCCGGTGCAGTTTCATTCATGCGGAGGAAGGACACAGCTCCCGAAACAAAGGTCAGCACCGCGACCATCCCAATGGCCGCCTCCAAACCAAACAGGTCGGCCGTCACGCCAGCGAGCACGGCTCCGATCGCGTAACCCAGGTCGCGCCAGAGGCGGTAGACGCCGACCGCAGACGCACGCCACGACGGGTGCGCGACATCGCCAATCGCGGCCAGGAGTGTCGGGTAGACCATGGCTGTGCCCGCTCCCAGAAGGACCGCCCCAATCATGTAATTCGACAGGTCACGCCCCGCGACCGTAATGCCGAGGCCGAAGGCTTGCACCCACATGCCCCAGACGATCAGGGACTTGCGGCCGATGCGATCCGACAGTGGGCCGGTGAAGAGCTGGCCAAATCCCGCAGTCGCCGGATAGATCGCAACGAGCACGGCAATGGTCGCGAGCGGCACGCCTGCGGTGGCAAACAGCAGCGGGAACAATCCCCAGGCCATTCCGTCGTTGAGGTTGTTCACGAGTCCTGCCTGCGTCACGCTCGACAAGTTCCGATCGGCGAGCGTCGTCTTCCAGAACACCCTGCCAGCGTGCGCCGGATCCGCAGTGGTCAGACGTGACTCATGACGCACGTGATTCGCCGTGTCTCGAATGAGCCAGACCGAGAGCACCAGTCCAATCGCGACAAACGCAACGCCCAGATAGAACGGTTGGGGCCGCAGCCCGTATCCGGCGGCAATCCATCCGGTAGCGAGGGCGCTGCCGGCCAGCGCCACATACCCGGCAAACTCGTTCAGGCCCATCGCGAGGCCGCGTTGCGCAGGGCCGACGAGATCGATCTTCATGATGACGGTCATCGACCACGTGAGTCCCTGACTCACCCCCAGCAGCGCATTCGCGACCAGAATCCACGTCCAGTTCGGCGCCCACATCAGCAGGAACGGCACCGGCACCGCCACCAACCAGCCGAGCACGAGAAGTCGCTTGCGTCCAAAGGAATCGGACCAGCGGCCGGCGCCATAGTTGGTGAGGGCCTTCGCAACACCGAACACGACAATGAAGGACAAGATCGCGGTGCGAGCGGCGAGGCCGAACTCTTGTTCAGCCATCGCGGGCAGGATGCTGCGCTCGAGGCCGGCCATGGCGCCAACAAACGCGTTGACCATGACCAGCATCGAGAACTGCGCGGCGTTTTCGCGCAGTCCGAGTCTGACCGGGTTTGCGCGATTAGGCATGACCAGAGTTGTCATCGGGCGGGTACCGCGCCAGTCTCGACCGGGAAACCGGCCGATTTCCATTCGGGCAAACCGACCGCGAGGCGTTTGGCGCGCCGGCCGGAGGCGCGCAGTTGCTCCACGGCCTGATCGGCGTAGATACAGTACGGTCCCCGACAATAGGCGACATACGGCTTCGATTTCGGCAACCGCTGTAGCTGCTGTTTCAGATCCTCGATAGGAATCGAGAGAGCACCAGGGATATGACCCGCGGCGTACTCATTGACCGGACGCGCATCAACGACAATGATTTCGCCGGCGCGGACTCGCCGCAGCAGCTCTCTCATTTCTACCGGCTCAGGTTCAGTGCGATCGCCGAAGTGTTCGCGAACGATTCGATCCAGTGCGGGATCCTGACGTTCGGCCACCGTCCTGAGAGCAGCGCAAAGCGTCAATACGGCGGGATCAGCAATGCGGTAGTGGACAAACAGGCCTTGCTTGCGAGCTGCCGCGATGCCGGCGTTGCGAAGGATCTGCAAGTGCTGCGAGATGTTCGCCGTCGTGGCTCCCGTTTCAGCCGCGAGCGATTCCACGGTGCGTTCGCCCTGAGCGAGCAGATCGAGCAGCTCGAGCCGATACGCACTGCCCAGCGCCTTACCGAGGCGCGCGAATTGACTGTAGAGGCGGTCTTTGAACCGTCGATGGTCGCTCAAGGCGCTCATTGCTATACTATTCAATAGAATATTTGAATGAGAGTGTCAAGACGTGTTCCTGACTGACTCGGTCAGTCATGAAAGGTGCCTCGAGATGGTTCGGCCGCGCTCACCCGAGTTCGTCGCTCAGCGGCGTGTGACAAAGACGCCGCCGCCGCCGCGCACAACCACCGGGGTGACGATCCACTGCCCGGTGTCGTGTCCCCGCGTCACCGTCCACGCGGCCGCCACACCGATGGCGGCACCGAACACCGTGTCGCTGACCCAGTGCGATCGGTCAGCCACGCGCGACAACCCCACAAACCCAGCGGCCGCGTACGCCGGAATGCCGGCCTTCCATCCAAAGTGACGATGCAGAACCGCGGCGGTGGTGAAGGTGGCGGACGCATGGCCAGACGGAAACGCGTGGCCCCCGCCAGACGGGCGCGTGCGGTCGACGACAATCTTCACCACGCGCGTGGTGACCAAGTTGAGCATCTGCGCGCGCACCAAATCGCTGCCGACGTGAGTCACGCGCGCGCGTTCGGTGAGCGTGCCGGTCGCCCACGTGCCAGCCGCGATCGCGCCCTGCGTCCAGCCGTCGCCACCCACTCTGCCGATTGCGCTCCACGCAGGTACCGGCCGATCCAGGCTCCACTGATGCGCACGGTCGTCGGACTGCTCCGCAATCAGCGAGGCGGCGCCGCCAGCGCTCAGAATGACCAGCGTTTCAAAACTGGCCATGCCCCGCAGGTCGCGCCCCAGGTTTTGCACGATGTGTTTGAACGGATGCGGCTCTTCGGTGGGTGGTGGTGGCGTGGCCGCCTGCGCTCGTGCGTCCACAGGCAACGCGACACACAACGCAACGGCGGCAGCGACGATCCAGCGGGGAGTCAACACGCGCGAGGATATCAGCGGGAGAGGCCGAAAGCGAAGCCGACCGCGACATGATGAGACATCGCGGTCGTCCGCCCGGTGCCGTTGTGCGCCGTGGTGATGGTCGGTTTGGCGTAGGTGACCTTGTATTCGCTGACCAGCGACAACCGCCCCTTCAGCCGCACATCAAATCCAACGGCGGCATGTGCGCCCAGTCCCGCGTATTCGTATTGTTCGCGCGGCTCACCCAAAATCGTCGTCTCGGCGTGCGGCAACGTGATGCCCGCGCCGCCTCGAGCGACAAGGGCCACTCGCGGTTCGCCGTAGGCCGAGCGGCCTATCGGGATCCGGTTGGTCAGGTTCACGACCAGGAAGTTGAGGCCGTGGGTCATCTGATACCGCGTGACCTCGGGTCCGAGCTCCTCCGGCCGGGCAATCACCTTGAGATGGATGAACTCCAACTCCACCCCGACCCGTCGTCCTTCATCAAAAAAACGTCCAACCCGCCAGCCGTAATACTGCGGCGACGTAAACGATTGCGCCTCAAAGGAGACGTCCGGGAATGTGATGTCGTAGCCGTCCCCCTTGACGGTCACATCGGCCGGCCTCGTCGTGTTTGCGCCCATGTATGCGCTCGCATACCACTGGGCTGCAGCTGGAGCGGGGGTGCCTGACAACACACCACCAACAAGGGCGAGGACAAGTACAAAGCGCATCCCGCCAAGATTACCCGATGTTATTGTTGGGGTGTGTCTGACATCAAAGCACTGCTGACCAAGCTGCAAATCGACGACGTCAACGCGGGCGCCTGCATCGGTCCCGAGGGCTGGATGCGCGACGACGATGCCGGGCGTATTGTGTCGATCAATTCGTCCACCGGCGAGCCTATTGCCAGTGTGATGTTGGCCTCGGAGGCCACGTGTGACCAGGTGGTAAGCGCCTCCACTGCCGCGTTTGCGCGCTGGCGCGAGGTGCCCGCCCCCAAACGTGGAGACCTCGTGCGCGACCTGGGCAACGCCCTGCGCGAGATGAAGGAGCCGCTGGGCGATTTGGTCAGCCTCGAAATGGGCAAGATCCGTGCGGAGGGGCATGGCGAAGTCCAGGAGATGATCGACATCTGCGACTTTGCCGTGGGCCTGTCCCGACAGCTTTATGGACTGACGATGGCGTCAGAACGGCCGGGCCACCGAATGATGGAGCAGTGGCACCCGATTGGCCCGGTTGGGGTGATTTCCGCGTTTAATTTTCCCGTCGCGGTGTGGGCCTGGAACTCCGCGCTCGCGCTCGTCTGCGGTGACCCGGTCATCTGGAAACCCGCT
>JBKJTD010000009.1:0-5202 GCA_046590915.1 Vicinamibacterales bacterium | reverse complement strand
GGACTACAGCAGACCGACGAACTCCTTGGCGAAAGCCGGCCCTTTGCCTTCGTCTTCGTGCTTGAAGTACACAAACGCATCGGTCCACTTGTCCGCGAAGCCTTTGACCGTAGTCGCCCACTTCGCAATATCAGCAGACGCGTAGCCTTCGTCACGAAGACGGAAGTAGCCATGCTTGGCAGTGGCCACCAACGGCGTCGTCTTATCGCCCATGTCCGCGATACACAGCGCGACATTGTGCGACGCGAGGAGTCCGAAGATCTCATCGGAGTGCCACGAGTCGTGTCGGAACTCGAAGGCGGCTCTGATGTCGGGCGGCACCAGCGCAAGGAAGTCGCGCACTTTTCCGGCGTCCGCGCGAAAGTTCGGCGGCAGCTGAAACAACAGGCACGCCAGATGCTCCCCGAGTCCACGCGCGCTCTCGACGAGCATTGCCATCGACTCCGCGCAGTCCACCAGCCGCCGCTCGTGAGTGATGCGCTTCGGAGCCTTGAGCGTGTAGGAGAACCCGGCAGGTGCCTGTGCCTTCCAGCCTTCTGTCAGCTGCGGCGTAGGCATGCGATAAAATGTGTAGTTGATCTCGACAGTCGTGAACCGCTCGGAGTAATACCCGAACATCTTCGACGCCGGACACGGGTCGGGATAAAAACTGCCCTTCCACTCAGGGTAGTTGTACCCGGAGGTGCCGACATGAATCTGCATCGGGGGCAACGATATCACCGGGTGATTGCGGATGGACACCGCTCTCTAAAGCAGCTGCTGCAGCCTCTGGTACCCCGCTCGGCTGACCTGAAGCTTCGTGCCGTTCTGCAAAATCGCGATGCGGCTGTCCTTCGCATACAGCTCCACCTTGGCGAGCCGTTCGATGTTCAGAATGTACGACCGGTGAATGCGCACAAATCGCTGCGGATCCAGTTGAGTCTCAAGCTCAGCCAGGGTCTGCTCTTTCAGGAACGACTTCCCCGCCGTCTGAAACGACACGTAGTCGTCCTGCGCCTCGACGTAATCGATCTTGCCAACGGGCACCACATGCACGTCTGCCCCGTCGCGGATGATCACCCGTTCGAGCGGCGCCCCCGGTCTGCGCGCGGCGTGACGCAGCACTGTTGGCGTGACCGCCATGGCCGTCCGCGCCCGTGCACGTCCCACAGCTTCCCGCAGTCGTTCCACCGAACAGGGCTTGAGCAGGTAGTCCACCGCGTGAACCTCAAACGCCTTCAACGCAAACTCGTCGTACGCCGTCATGAAGATCACGGGCACGTCGCGCCCGATCACCTCAAGCACCTCAAACCCGTCAAGCTTCGGCATCTGCACATCAAGAATGAGCAGGTCCGGCTTCAACTCGGTCACGGCCTTGATGGCTTCGAACCCGTTTGCACATTCGCCAACGACCTCGACATCACCCACCGCTTCAAGATCCTGACGCACCGCCATCCGCGCCGGCTCCTCATCGTCAACGATCACCACACGCAACGCGACATCAGCACTCATTCTTCATTGCCCCATTGCCTCATTGCCTCATTGCCTCATTGGCCCATTTCCTCATTGGCCCATTTCCTCAAAGGGCCACGTCAACGACACACGAAACGCTTCGTCGGACGGCTCGACGGCCAGCGCGGCGCGATCACCAAAGGCCGCGTAAAGACGACGCCGGACAATGTCCATCCCAAATCCTGTACCTCGTCGTCCTCCATCAGGATCGCGGGGATTGGTCACCGTCAGCCAGATCAACGGACCGCGCGCTTCGACGGTGATCTCAACCAGTCCGCCGTCGAGGCAGGTGGCAATGCCGTGACGCACCGCATTCTCGGCGAGCGGCTGCAGGAGCAGCGGCGGCACGGCAGCCTGGCCGTCAACCGACGATGTGATCTGGACGCGCAGGCGGTCACCAAACCGTACGCGTTCAATCTCCAGATACTGCTCGGTCAGTGCCAACTCCCGTGCCAGCGTAATCCTGGGCACCGCACCAAGAGTCAGGCTCTCGCGCAGAAAGTCTGCGAGCCGACGTGTCATCTCACGCGCGCGCTCGGGCTGTGGCGCGATCAATCCAGAGATGGCGTTCAGACTGTTGAACAGGAAATGCGGATCCACTTGTGCCCGTAACGCGCGCAGTTCCGCTTCGCGCGCAGCGATTTGCGACTGGAGCTCGCGTTTGGCCAGGTCCGACGCGCCTTCAACCGCCTGTACCGTGTAGTGCACAGTCACGGACATCAAATACGCCATCCCGCCAAATCCCACGAGCATCGTCACAAGTGGTGTACCTGGCGTGGGGGGTAGTCCGATGCGATCGAGTGTGCCCCACCACACTTGTCCAATCGCCGCCCACACCGACGACGCCACGACCGCGGCGCCAACCGCACTGAATGCGACCAACCACACATGGGTCCGCGAGATCGGCATTGCGCGACACAGATACCACGCCGACAGCGACACGGGCACCGCGAGCAGACTCAGCGGCAGCGCAAACGCCAACGCTTGCACCATCGTCACGCCAAACATGGTGCGCACGAGCAGCGCAATCAACCCGCCGGCCAACGCCCAGCCGACAATGTGGAGTAGAAGGCGCGGCGTTACCACTGCTTGGACGCACCTGCCGGAGCTGTTTTGATCTCGACGCCACCCATAACGCAGAACCCGCGAACAATCAGGCGATTGGTCGACGCCTGTGTGCCGCTGCTGCTGTCATCGGCGCCGCCCATGACGGCGACAATTTGATTGGAGACGGCCCAGTCCGGCGGCACCGTAATCTCCACGCCGCCCCACCAGACAAACACATCAATGACCGCCTCCTGACCGGCGAAGGTGGACGCCCCGCGCAGGTCAAGTTCGACGCCGCCCATGACGGCCGTCAGGTCCGCACGACGGAAACCCGGCGAGGCGTTCTTCCGGACCTTGCCCGACCAGAACGCGAACTCGGAGATCTGGGCGTCCGAGGTGGCCAATTCTGCCGGCGGGCACGAGGCCCCACCCCGTGCCGCGCGATACACGATGAAGGAGCCAACTGCGACTAGCGCCAGCGGCCACAACCGCCCGACATCCAAATCAATGGACCAGAACCGGTCCGCGATCATCAACACGCCAACCATGCCGATGAAGCCACCAAACACCTGGCCGGACATCGTGCCGCTCTGCACCAGTTTGGTCAGCCCGACGGCCACAAACACCAGTGGCCAGAAGCGTAGAATCTGACCGGCATCAACCAGACCAAAATTGTCGGCCGTCAGCAACAAGCCGACGCCGACAATCAGAACGCCAAACACCGCCTGCGGCGTGAGCCGGAACCTTGGAGACGACGATGAGGGTATGGTCTGCATGATTACAGCCCTTCCTTCCTGGGAGTGCAGGGCCATGAGCTGGCCAGGATGCCGATGCCGGCAGCGACAATCAACAGCGGCCAGGATTGTTGGACGCGCAACACATCGTAATTGTGTGCGAGGAAGATCCCGCCGACCAACACCAGTGGCATCTCGCTCAGTCGGGACCCGCCTTCCGGGAAGACCACCTTGGCCAGCCCGACCACGATGAGAATCAGTGGCCACATCCGGCCAAACTCGATGTCAATTCCAAGGTCGTAGTGACCCGCCAGAAACAGCAGCCCGACCACAATCAGGATGACTCCGTCGACGATGTCGTTTTTCTTCATCACATTGGCAGATTACGGACAGGGCCCTCATGGGGCCGCAGTGGATTCGGTGGACAGCGGTGCGACATCGGTGAGTGCCGCCGGGGTATCATCGGGCATGTCGTTCTTCTCCCGGAGTACCCCTCCCGCTCCTGCGGCCTACGACGACGCACTCGCGACGACCGACGTGCTGATCTCGCTGCACAATCTCGAAAAGTCGTACGCGCACGGCGCGAGCCGCAGCTGGGTCTTGCGCCGCATCACCGTCGACATCACAGACGGTGAATTTGTGTCGATCATGGGGCCGTCCGGCGCCGGCAAATCCACGCTCCTGCACATTCTGGGCATGCACGACAGCGCGTGGAGTGGCGAATACTCCTTCAGCGGCCAGCCGGTGCATCGCCTCAGCGCCAAGGACCGCGCAGCGCTGCACAAGAAACATATTGGCTTTGTCTTTCAGAGTTACCACCTGCTCGATCACCTGACGGTGTACGAAAATCTCGATGTGCCGCTGTCCTACCGAGACATCAGGAAGGCCGAACGAGACAGCATGGTGTGCGACATCCTCGACCGCTTCTCCATCGTCGGCAAAAAGGATCTGTATCCCAATCAATTGTCGGGGGGACAGCAGCAGTTGGTCGCCGTGGCTCGCGCGGTTATTGCCAACCCGAAAGTGATTCTCGCCGACGAACCCACCGGCAACCTGCACTCGAGTCAGGGTCGCGAGATCATGGAGCTCTTCAAGAAGCTCAACGACAGCGGCACCACGATCATTCAAGTCACTCACTCGGAAGCCAATGCCGAGTTCGGGTCGCGCATCATCGAGCTGAAAGACGGCTGGGTGGTTGGCGCGCCGCAGCAGTAGCCGCGTGTTGATCGTCGGCAGGTTCGCGTCGATTGGTGTCGTGGCATGGAGCCTGTTGTTCGCGGCGTGCGGCAGCCGGCCGGATCCCGTCAAACGGTACGAGCTGACCGGACAGATACTGGCCGTGCACTCCAACGGGCAGGAACTGACCATCAAACACGAGGACATTCCTGCCTACATGCCGGGAATGACGATGAAGTTTCCCGTGGTGGCCAGTTCACTCATGGTGGGCCGGAGGCCGGGCGAACTGGTTTCCGCGACACTGGAGGTGGACGGCCTGATCGGCAGACTCACGGCCATCACACACAAGGGCGACGCGCCGCTTCCCGACTCCACCAATGAAGTCGCGATGGCCGAGGGCATCCTTGCAACCGGCGATCAAATGCCGGACGCGGCGCTGATTGACCAGACTGATCGTCGGCGATCGTTGTCAGAATGGCGTGGGACTCCGACACTCGTGACGTTCATCTACACACGATGTCCACTCCCCAATTTCTGCCCGCTGATGGACCGCCACTTTGTCGCGATCCAGCGAGGGCTCGCGGATGACCCCGCACTGACCGGCAGGCTGAAGCTGATTTCGATCTCCTTTGACCCGGTCTTTGACACACCCGCCGTGCTCAGCGCTCATGCCAAGGCGCTGCAGGCGGATGAGTCGTCATGGACATTTCTGACCGGCGACAAAGTCACGGTGGATCGACTCGCCGCCAAATTT
>JBKJTD010000274.1:0-12329 GCA_046590915.1 Vicinamibacterales bacterium | reverse complement strand
CATGGAAGGACGCCCGGGCTTTGTCATCGCCAGTTGGTGCGGCAGCGCCGAGTGTGAAGCGAAGATCAAGACCGAGACCCAGGCCACTCTTCGCAACATCCCAATGGGGTCGCCTCGCGTCGATGGGGTCTGCATCAAATGCAACGCCGCCTCGACGGTGAAGGCGTGGTTCGCCAAAGCCTACTGACGTAACTATTTCGTTTTCGCCATCGCGACGAGCACGCCGGCTCCTGGCCACCGGGCCAGAATCTTCGTGAGCACGGCGTGTCGTCGTGTCAGCCCTTCACGGATGACGATGGAGCGGAATGCGTCGGCGAGATGTTCGCGCCACCAGCGGTCGTCTGGAGGCGTCTCCATCCAGGCGGCGGCGAGGGGTGTCAGGCATGCGGTGTCTCCCACGGCCGCGGCCGCCGACAGAAAGCCCACCGGCAATGGACCCCTGGCCTGCTCCAGTGTCTCGCGCAGGTCATAGAGACCCAACCGGCTGTTTCGAGCGGCGAGTAATTGATGCACCGCGCCGCGCACGACGGCCCACCGGGCTCGTTCTTCTGTGGACGCTGCCGCGTGCTCCCTCGTCCGGATCGCCTCGATCGCCTTCTTCAAGGTGGTGAGCGGCGCCTGTTCGCCGTCATCGCGCACCACTGCACCGATGACGTCGGCCTCGCCGGGCAGTCCGCGGGCGACCAACGACTCAAGGGGCTCGACCGCGCCGGCCTGACGCCGGGTGGCCCGCGCCACAACTTTCGACGCCGGATCCTTCGCCAGCGACTCGTAGAGTGGCCGCAGCAAGCCCTCCGGCTGGCCCTCAAGCGCCGTGAGACTGGCCAGTCGGCGGGTCGTGGACGCGTCCGACGACACGGCAATCGAAGCGAGTCGATCAAACGCACGTGTGGCGCGCGCGTCCTGTCCGCGGGCCACCTGGCCCAACAGGTCAATCGCCGCCACCGCCAGCGCATCGTCGCCGGGATCGATCGCCAAGGTAGTGGCGAGCGGGGCGGCGCGGGAGTCGCCAATAGCCTGAAGTGTTTCCAGGGCGGTGGTACGAACGACGGTGGGGCGCGCGGGGTCGGTGGCCAACGCCAGGAGGGCGGTGGTGGCTCGGGAACCAATCACCGACAGCCGCGCACTTGCCAATTCGCGGCGCTGGGCGTCGCCTGACACCAATTCATCAATGAGTCGCGCGATGTCCGCCGAAGCGGACCTCTTGATCGACATGCCCGTATGTCGGTTCTTCGCCGTTGCGACTGCAGTTGGCGCCCTGGGGGCTTTCAGGCCGGTTTCGGCTCCCTGCGGTATACTCGACCCACTATGTTTCCCTCGCTCGGCATGCCAGAACTGCTCATCATCGGCGTGGTCGCGCTCATCGTGTTTGGGCCCCGCAAGTTGCCGGAGCTCGGACGGTCACTCGGCAAGAGCCTGCAGGAGTTCCGGCGCGCGACCAACGAGCTGAAACACACGCTCGACGAAGAGATCTCGATTGAAGAGCGCAAGATCGAGGCACCCAGGCCTGCGGCCTCGACCAATCCGGCCGACATCTCCGTGCCCACTGACCCGGCGTCGATCGAATCGCCGGCTGCGCCCGAGACCATCGCCCGCGGGCACCAGTAACAGCCAGCCGTGGAACACGAGGACGAACTCGAGCCGGACGCCCCCGGCCGCATGAGCTTTCTTGACCACCTCGACGAACTGCGTCGACGGATTCTCTATTCGGTCTATTCAGTCTTGGGCGCGGCGGTCATCGCGTTTGCGTTTCTCAAGACGCTGCTCGACGAGGTCACGGGGCCGATGCTGGCGGTACTGCCGGCGGGGCAGAAGCTGTCGGGCATGGAATCGCTTGACCCGATCATGTTCTTCTTCAAGGCGGGACTGTTCCTCTCGGTCATTCTTGCCTCGCCGCTGATTCTGCTGCAGGTCTGGTATTTCATCGCGCCCGGGCTCTATTCAAAGGAAAAGCGGCTTGCGGTTCCCTTTGTGTTCGTCTCAACCGCCCTGTTTCTCGCCGGCGCCTACTTCGGGCACCGGGTCGCCTTTCGAGTGACCTGGCAGTTTCTGGCGGAGTTTGCGTTGAGTCTCAATTTCATGACCTGGATGCCGACGGCCAGTTCAGCGTTTTCGCTCTACATGCGCATCGTCATGGGCTTGGGTTTGATTTTTCAGATGCCGGTGGTCATCTTTGTCCTGTCCCGCTTCGGCATTGTTTCGGCCCGGTTCCTCATCAAGAATTTCAAATACGCCGTGTTGATCATCTTCGTCGTCGCAGCGGTGGCCAGTCCCGGACAGGATCCGGCCAGCCAGCTCATCTTTGCGGCGCCCATGATGGTCCTGTACGTCTTGAGCATCGGCGTCGCCTGGCTCTTCGGCAAAAAGAAGCCGGAAGACGAGACCGCGGGTTAACATCCAGATATCTATGCGCAACTCAAACGTTCCCGTCGCTGCGGTCGTGGTGGTCGTTGCTGCCCTTGCTGGCGGGATGCTGGGCAATCGCGTTGGTGCGCAGAAGACCGAGGTCACCGACTGGAGCCGTTTGTTCACGGCGGCGCTTGCGACCGTGGAAAAGGAATACGTCGAGGAACTCGACTCTGAAGACCTCGTCTACGGCGCGGTCGATGGGATGTTGCGGACACTCGATCCGCACTCAAGCTTTTTTGATCCCCGCCAGTACGCACAGCTGCGTGAACGCCAGGAAGGCACCTACTACGGTCTTGGCCTGAGCATCGTCGTCGTCAACGGCGACATCACGGTCACGAACCTGTTTGAAGGATCGCCGGCGTATCGCTCCGGTATCCGTCGTGGCGATGTCATCGCCGTGATCAAGGGCGAGTCGGCCAAGGGCTGGACGTCCGAACAGGCCGTGCGCGAACTGCGCGGGCCGAAGGGCACCTCGGTCAACATTTCGATTCGCCGCGCGGGTGTCGAGGCGCTGATTCCGCTCGAGGTCGATCGCGACGCCATCAACATCACGACTGTGCGCACGGCGTTCATGATTGCGCCAGGCACGGGCTACATCCGGCTCCAGGATTTTTCGGAGACGACCGACAAGGAACTGGGCGAGGCGCTCAAGAAGCTCCGCGCTGAGGGCCTTGATCGCCTGGTCCTCGATCTTCGCGACAATCCAGGCGGGCCACTCGATCAGGCGATTGCCGTGTCCAACCGGTTCCTCAAGCGCGGCCAGATGGTCGTGTATACGCGTGGTCGTGTCCCGAACTCTGACGAAGATTACCCGGCGCTCGAAGATGGCGATACCAAGACGCCGCTCATCGTGCTGGTTAATCGCAATTCGGCCAGCGCGTCGGAGATCGTCGCCGGCGCGGTGCAGGATCACGATCGCGGTCTGGTGGTGGGTGAGGCGACGTTCGGCAAGGCGCTCGTGCAGTCGGTCTTTCGCATCAGCAATGGCGCCGGTCTCGCGTTGACGACCGGTCGCTACTACACGCCGAGCGGCCGCATGATTCAGCGTCCGTGGGACGGCACCTTCGATGAATATCTCACCTACTCGCAGCGCGACCAGAGCGGCAACCGCGAGCACTCGGCAGGTGAACTGAAGTACACCGACAGTGGCCGCAAGGTCTACAGTGGCGGCGGCATCGAGCCCGATCACTTTCTCGCGGGCCCGGTGGAAGGATTTAATCCTGCGCGGTTCTCCCGTCAGTTGCTGACACGCGGCTATTTTGTTGGCTTTGCGGAACGGTTCACCGCGGAAGGCGACACGCGTCCCGCATCGGCGTCCGCGGCGAGCCACAAGGTCGCGCGGGGCTGGCAGGTCGATGACGCGATGCTCAAGGAGTTTGCGCAGTATCTCGTGTCCCAGCGCGTGAAGGTGGAAGAGGCGGCGCTGGCCGCTGATGCAACCTTCCTGCGCGCCATGATCAAATACGAGGTCGATCTGGATCTCTTCGGCGTGGATGAAGCCCGCCGCCATCTGACGCGGGTCGATCCGCAGGCGCAGTTCGCCCTGCAGTTCTTCCAGCAGGCACAGCAACTGCTTACGGCCCGCAAGCCTGACTGACATACATGCGACTTTCGAGACTGCACATCAACGGATTCAAGAGTTTTCCCGATCGCGCCGAGTTGTCATTTGATGACGGCGTGACGGCCATCGTCGGTCCCAACGGCTGCGGCAAGAGCAACGTGGTGGACGCCATCACCTGGGTGCTGGGTGAGCAGAGCGCCAAGAGCCTGCGCGGCGAACGGATGGAAGACATCATTTTCAACGGCAGCGATGCCCGCAAGCCTACGGCGTCGGCCGAGGTGCGTCTGCGCCTGGCCAACGTGACGCAGGTCGGCATGACGGTGCCGATCGAGCCCGGACTGGAAATCGTCGAGGACCCCGATCCCGCCGCGGCCACCGCCTCCGGCGAAAACGGGCAACTGCCGCTCATCACCCGTGACGTGGAGATCGGCCGTCGCCTGTATCGCTCGGGTGAAAGTGAATACCTGATCGACGGGGAAGTCTGCCGTCTGCGTGATGTACATGACCTGCTCATGGACTCCGGTTTGGGTGTCAAAGCCTACGCCGTGATCGAGCAGGGCAAGATTGGACAGATTCTGTCCTCGCGTCCGGCCGAACGTCGGTCGCTCATCGAGGAAGCCGCCGGCGTCACCAAGTACAAGGCCCGTCGACGCTCGGCGGAACTGAAGCTTGAGGCCGCCGAGCAGAATCTGACGCGTGTTGACGACATCATCTTCGAGGTCGAAAAGCAGCGGGGTGCGCTCAAACGGCAGGCCGCCAAGGCCCGACGCTACCAACGTCTGCGCGAAGAGCTGCGCCGCTGGGAGCAGGTGCAGTTTGCGAAGAAGTACGACGCTCTGGCGCAGGACATCGCCTCGGCTGATGCGAAGCTTGAAGAGGCTCGCATCCGCGAGACAGGAGCGGCGGCCCACGTCGCCGAGCTGGAGACGGCCCTCGAGACCCTGCGCATTCAGCTGACCGAAGCGGAAAAACAGGCGACAGACACGCGCGAACAGGCGCATCAGCGCGAGCTGGGGATCGGGCGCTACCAGCAGCAGATCGCGTTTGACCGTCAGCAAATTGAAGAGCTCGGCGGGCGGCTGGAGCAACTCGGCGTCGAAGCGACGGAGCTTGACGCGCGACTGGCACCGGCGCGCGAGGCCATTGCCTCGCAGCGCGAATCCATCGCAAGAGCGACCGCCACACTGACCGAGGCTCAGGGGCGCGTGGCCGCCTGCGAAGAGGAATATCAGCGCGCATTGACGACGGTGCAGGGCGTGGAACACGACGCCGACCAGACACGGGCCGCAGTCATGGCGTCGGCCACGACCCTCTCGGCGCTGCGGCAGGCGCGCGACAACGCTGCGGCCGCTCGTGACCGCGTGGCGCAGGAACGCAGCCGTTTCGAAATCGAGTTGCGCGATCTGCAGCAGGAATCGGACAACGCCGTGGCCTCGCGCGAGGAGGCGAGTGTGGAGCTTGAACGCGCCCGCATGGCCGTTGCCGACGCCATCGCCGCGCGCACCGCCGCGGAGGCGACACTGGTCGACGCCCGCAGCGATCGTGAGCGTTTGTCGAGACAGCTGAGCCAGACCCATCGCGACCACGCCGGCCTCGAAGCGCGGGTCCGCTCGCTTCAGGACATCGAAAAACAGCGCTCCACCTTCGGAGACGCGGCCAGGTTTCTGCTGGCCGAGGCGCCCGAAACGATCGGCCAGCACGGCGCGTTTGCCGATTACGTGCAGGTCGAACGGTCATTCGAGCGCGCGGTCGACGCGCTCCTTGGCGACTTGCTCCAGCACGTGGTCGTCGACCGCGCCGAACAGGTCACGCAGTCGCTGGCCATGCTCAACGAACGGCAGGCCGGGCGCTGCGGCTTCCTGGTGCTCGACGACACGCGCGCAAGCGCACCCCGCATGCCGATCGGTACTCCCCAGGGAGCGCGGGCGCTTCGTGACGTTGTGCGGGCGACTGGCCCGTGGGCGGACCTGATTGCGCGCGCGTTGCCCGATGCCCTTGTGGCAGAGACGTTCGAACAGGCGCGCGCCCTTGCCTCACAGCTCGGCGTGCCGGTGGCAACGCTCCAGGGCGAGGTTTTCCACGGGGCCGGCCTGGTTGAAGGCGGCGTCAGCGGCGGCACCCACGGCATCCTCGAAACCCGCGCGGAGGCGCAGACGCTGCGTGCGCAAGTGGAGGAGATGCAGCAAATCGCGCATCGCCTCGCCAACGATGTGATGGCGCTCGATCTCGACATTCTCAACGGTGAAGGCGACGTGGCCGCCAAGCAGGCCGCCCAGCACGATCTCGACAAAGCCATCGTCGGCTTCCAGGCGCAGGTCAATCGCGCTGCGGACGAAGTCACACGGGTCGCGCGCCGGATCGAAGTCGTGTCCACCGAACGTCGCCGCAGCGAGGAAGAAGAACTGGCGGCCGAACGACGCCGTGATGACGCGCTGCTGGCGATCACGTCGCACGAGACGGGGCAGGTTGAAGCCGAGCACTCGCTGGGGTCCGTGCTGGCGAAGTTGCAGACCGCCCGGAGCGAGGCTGAGACGCAGATGCGCCGCGTGAGCGACGCACGCGCCGAAAAAATGGCCATCAGTGAACGTGTCGCCTCCCTGGAATCCGAAGGGCGGCGTCTCGAAGAGTCCCTCGCCGATGTCGAAGGCCGCCTGGCGTCACGACGGCACGAGATGACCCGCGCCGAGGCGCGACGCGAGCAGCTCGGCGAGTCGATTATCGACACTGAAGGCAAACTTGACGAAGACGTGCGCGTTCTCACCGCTCTGCGCGAAAGCCTGCGGGGGCTCGATGACTCTGCCAACGCCCTGCGCACGCAGTTCGGCACGCGCGAGACCGAGATCCGCAGCGCGCGACATGCGCTCGAGGCCGTCCGTGCCGCAGTGATGCAATCCGAGGTGGCACGCGCCACCGCGCAGGCGGACCTGACCCACCTGGCCGCCACCTGCCTCGACGTGGTCAATGCGACCATCGACGAGGTCGTCGCCGAAGTTGCGCGCATGGAAGCCGCCGGAGAGCTTGCGGCGCCGGGGCGCCGTCTCGCGGCGGCGAGTGAAGGCGATGACGAGGAAGATGACGGTGCTCAGGATGGTGCTCACGAGGGTGCTCAGGATAGTGCTCAAGAAGGAGGTGCACTTGCTGAAGCACCCGTTGGAGCGCCCCTTGAAGCACCCAAAGATTTGTCCTCCGAGCAGGTGATCGTGAGCCTGCGTCAGAAAATTGAACGCCTGGGTCCTGTCAACATGATGGCGATCGACCAGTTCGACGAACTGGAGACACGTCATACCTTCCTGACAACGCAGCGCAAGGATCTGCTGGATTCAATCGCGCAGACGGCCGAAGCGATCAAGCGGATCGACGTGATTACGCGTGAGCGCTTTGCGGACGCGTTCGCCTCGATCAACGCCAACTTCGAAGTGACATTCACGACCCTGTTCGGCGGGGGCAAGGCGGGGTTGCTGCTCATCGATCAGGAGAACCAGATCGAGAGCGGCATCGACATCATCGCGCAACCGCCGGGTAAGCGCCTGCAGAACGTACAACTGCTCTCGGGTGGTGAAAAGGCCATGACCGCCATGGCCCTGATGTTTGCCATCTTCAAGTTCCGTCCGAGCCCGTTCTGCCTCCTCGACGAAATCGACGCGCCGCTCGACGACGCCAACATCGGGCGTTTCGTGGAGATGTTGCAGGGGATGCAGTCACACACCCAGTTCATCCTCATCACCCACAACCGCAAGACGATGGAGATCGCCGACAGGCTGTACGGCGTGACAATGGAAGAGCCTGGCGTGTCGAAGCTGATCTCCGTGCAGATGAATTGAACGAGTCCATCGGTACCCGGTATCAGCGGCTGAGGCGCACGGCCCAGATGGTCAGCCTGTCGGTGGGGACCGTGTGGCTGTCGGTGGTGGTGTTCTCTCCCCTGAACGGCGCGATGGCATATTGGGCTGCGCGTGTCGCACCCGACTGGGCCTTCATGGTGTTTGTCGTGACCCTCGTCGCGATCTGGGAACTGATTGCGCTTCCGGTCAGCCTCATCGCCACGCTGCGTGGCGAACGCACTTTCCGCAAAAACCGCCTCAGCGTTTCCACGATGCTGGCCAATCAAGTACGCGACGCCGCCACCGGCATCGTCATGGCCGTCGCCGGCGCGTGGACCATCCGGCTGGGCATCGCATGGGCTGGGCCATGGTGGTGGCTCGTGGTCGGCCTGCTTGGTGCGCCGGCGCTCATGCTGATGACGGCTTTGGCCGGCGTCTCCGTGCGGGTCGCTCCGGGCAGCCGGCCGCTTGCGCGTCTCGATCTCGCTGAACGACTCTCAACCCTCGCACAACGGGCGTGTGGCCATCGTGTCCCGGTGTTGGAGTGGGCGGACCCTGCGGCCGTGCCGACCGCTCTGGTGACCGGGATTGGGGCGTCGGGTGCGATCCTGTTGAGCCGTGAAATGGTGACCGATTGGAGCGACGATGAAATCGAGGTGGTGGTGGCGCATGAGTTGGCGCACCACGCCAGGCGGGACTTGTGGAGGAAGGCCGCGCTCGACTCGGTCGTGCTCCTGATGGCGCTATGGGTGGCCGACCAGATGGTCGCGCTATTGGGCCCCGATCTGAACGCTCCAGACTTGGGCAGCCTGACCGCGCTGCCACTCATCGCGCTGACGGCCTGGGTGATGTGGTGGGTGTGGCGGCCCCTGCGCCTGGCGCAGTCACGCGCCCATGAACGGCAGGCCGACCGTCATGCGATCGCCCTGACCGGGAACGTCGCGGCATTTCGAACCGCGATCCGCCGGATGGCGGCGCAGCACCTGGTCGAAGAACGTCCGTCAGCCGTCACCCGCTGGTTTTTTCATCGTCATCCCACGGCGGAGGAACGAATCAATCGGGCAGGGGGGGGTAATTAACGGGGAGTGACGACCAGGACGCCCACCATGCCACGCTCCCGGCAGCTGTCTGCGGACATCGAGCAATAAAATTCGAAGCGCCCGGGAGTTTCTGCCCGAAATTCGAACGTCACATCACGGCCCGGCTCCACCCGTTTCTGAATGCGGTAGTCGGGCAACGTGAAGCTGTGGGGCACATCCTCTGAGGTGAGCGTAATCCGCACCAAATCATCCTGCGCGACACTGATCTCGGCGCGGTTGCTGCCTGACACCTTGAACTGATGTTTTGCGGCCGTGACGCCGATGTCGCGCTTGGCCTGCGCCACCACGCCGGCGGTGGCCACCACCGCAGCCAGCACCACCGCTCCTGCCAGCAAAAATCGTCGGGTCACATAATCCTCCAACGGCTTAGACGACACGACTGGAGTATCGGCCGAACCGCCCCCCGCCAGTAGCACTCCCGAGCTCGCCTGGCTCAGGCGGTCGGCAACGAGACCACGAACGACGCGCCCTTCCCAACCTCGCTCTCGACCCAGATGCGACCGCCATGCGCGGCCACCACCTTGCCGACGATGGCGAGGCCCAGGCCCGTGCTCTTTTCCCCAGCCGTCCCGCGGGCGGTGGCCTTGGTGAATGGCTTGAACAGGTTCGGGAGGTCGGCGGCCGGAATGCCAGGCCCCTGGTCGGTCACGCGAATCGTGACGGAGTCAGCCGTCGCCTCCGCGCTCACAGCGACGTGACTGCCCGGTGGGGAAAACTTCATGGCGTTGCCGATCAGGTTGTTGAGCACCTGCTCGATGCGGTGGGCGTCGAGCGTGACCATCGGCAGGGGCTGAACGGAAGTCGCCAGCGCAATCGAAATGTTCTTGCGGGCCGCCAGGGTCCGGTTCAAGGTTACGTTGTCGGCAAGCAAGCGTCCGAGATCGCTTGGCTGCCGGTCGAGCGTGAGCCGTCCCGCTTCTATCGTCGTCACGTCCAGCAAGTCGTCGACCAGCCCCAGCATGAAGCGGCTGGTACGTTTGATGGTGGCGATGAAGGCCCGATGCTCGTCGCTTAACTGGGGGCCCGCGTCCGCCTCAAGAAAGTCGCTGTAGTTCTGAATCACGCCAAGGGGATTGCGCAAGTCGTGCGCCGCCATGCCGAGCAGCTCGTTCTTGAGCGCGTTGACCTGCTCCAGTTCAATGTTTTTCTTGGCCATCTCTCGTTGCAACGTGGCCAGCTCGTTGTTGAGCTGCGACAGGTCCTCGTAGAGAGCGCTGTCGCGTCGGGTCTCCTGCCGCTGCTGCAGGCTCAACTGCTTCAGCGCCGCGCGCAGGGCGTTCGTTTGTTCGTTGTTGATGAGCATCAGCTCTTCGTGAAAACGGGCGAGGCCCGCGGCGCTGCGCGCGGCGACGAGGTAGAAGTGATCGCCCTCGGCCACGCCGGCGAAGTAGAGTGGCGTGGTGACGCCACCGCTGACTACGGGCAAGGCCCAGTTGAACGCCGCGCCGCGATCTGCCAGGACCTTCAGCAACGCCGCCACGGCGTCCACGGCCGACGTGGTGACGAGGTCAGCCAGAGTGCGGCCGACGCGGAGATCGGGCAATCCGAGCTCGTCACGGATGACGCGGAGCACAGCACCGCTGCCATCGCACAGCAACGCGATGCCCTGGTGGTCGGAGTGCGATGTCACGAGGCTGGACCGCGTCCGCGGAGCTGGTTGGCCAGCACGATGGCCGCCTGGGCGTCGCCCGCCCACCCATCGGCGCCGATGGTACGGCTGAGTTCCGGCGCGACGACAAACGGATAGCCCCCCACCAGGATTTTCACCCCGCGGCATTGTTCGTTGGCTCGCACGCTGTTAATCAGCGTCGAGACGGCCCGCACATGGGTCGAGATGGTGGCGGAAATGGCCAGCACGTCCGGCTTCCGTTCAATCAGGGTACCGACCACGTCCGCGTCTGGTGTGTTGGCGCCGAGGTAGAACGTGTTCCAGCCGTCCATCTCGAAGAAATCGGCGACCATGCGGACGCCGATTTCATGCAGGTCACCCGACACGCATGTGGCCACGAGCGTGCCACCGGTGTTCTCGACGGCAAAGATGTGCGGATAGAGCTGCGACATGATGAGCTGCGTCGCCGCAGTGCAGTAGTGTTCCTGCGCGACGCTGATGTCATGCACCTGCCAGAGTCGACCCACTTCGTACTGCGCGCGCTGAAACACGTGCAGATAGATGTCTCTCACTGACACGCCCGCGGCTACCGCGTCGAGAATCAAGGTGCTGGCCCGTCTGCGATCGCCGGCGAGCAGGGCGTCGAGATAGCTGCGAGTCAGCGGGGCGTGGGGCGCGTCTGGCTGGAGGTGAGAGGGGGCGTCGGCTCGCGGGGCGGGCACCGCCAGCAGCGCCGAGTCCGAGAGGTCGACGACGGAGTCGGGCCGCGGGTTCATGGATATACCTTGAACCAGATTCTACACCCCGCACTCCGCAGGGAGGGCCAATGTGACCTCCGGGAGCAGCTAGGTCACCGTGACGGTGACCGAGTTTGAGGCCTTGCCCTTCGGGTTGGTGACCGAAAACGTGTAGTCACCGCTGACCTCCAGCACCGCCTGGAAGCGCACCGTCGTGGGCGTCACCGCCTCAATGGCGGTCCCCTGCAGCACGGTCACGGTGCCGGTCGGATCGGTCATCGTCACCTGCAGCCCTGCGGCGAACTGTTTGCCGCCGAGGATCATTGGAATGGCGACCGTACTGCGTGTGGCTTTGTCTGGATCGATGCGATCGATCACTGGCAGGGGCAGGGGCGTCGGATCTTCTGGCGGCGGCTGGCTCGCGGCCACCGTCAAGGCAAATGCTTCCGACACGCCACCGTCGGTGTTGCGCACGACCAGCGATGCCGGACCCGGTTGTGCGAGTACCACGGAGATCTCAAACGAGGTGGACCGCTGCCCCTGCACAGCGGCACCTGAAAATGTTTCGGTGGTGCCCTGGGCCATCAGTTCGACGACGAGCCCGGGCGCGAACCCTGTTCCCGTGACGCGCACCACCTGGGCCGTCGCGCTTGCCACGACCGGAGCCGGTGTCACGGCAGTCACGGTGGGAGGGACCGCTGCGGCCAACGCCTTCACCAACACCGCCGTGGCGAGGAATCCGCCGAGCGCGATGACAGAGTACAGAGGGGAAGGCTTCGTCATGTTGTCACGGTAGGTCTCTGCGTGATCCGTGGCTGTACCAAAGGGCACAGCGGTGCCGGCCGCATGCCCATATCGTCGTTCGGAAAGAGGTGAAGTGATGGGTTTACGAGATACGTACGCGTACGCAATATCGACAGCGAAGGGCAAGTTTCACGGTAGCGCGGAAGAGCGCGACGGGAAGCTGCACTTCAAGGGAACGGTCGCCACCGAAGACGACAAGAACGAACTGTGGACGGCCATCAAGACGATCCCCACGTGGCGAGAAGACGTCGTCGCCGACATCGATGTGACCGGAGGGCCCGCCGCGGG
>JBKJTD010000259.1:0-3591 GCA_046590915.1 Vicinamibacterales bacterium | reverse complement strand
CGTGGCTCCGGCAGGCGGGGGCCCGTTCGTCCTTTCAGTGTCCCTGCCGGTCACAACAGGCGCGTATCAATTGCGCCTGGCGGTGGCCGACGCCACGGGTGCTCTTGGGGCACTCGACATCCCGGTGGATGCCGTGCTCGGCGAGATGGGCCCACTGGCGGCCAGCGATTTGATGACGGCGTGGGTGGACGCGAAGGGTCAGCCTCATCTCGTCTCGCTCGAAGACCTGCCCCCTACCGCCACCAGCCTGCAGGCGATCCTCGAACTGTATGCGCCCGACGGAGGCGCGACAGGCGTGCTCGACGCAATTGGGAGCGACGTGCAGGTGGAGATCACTCTGACAAAAATTGGCGAGACGGATCCCGTCGATGAACGCAGCGTCGTGCCGCAGATGTCGTCCGGTGTGTTGCGAGCAATCGCGGAGTTTCCCACCGACGAGCTGTCACCGGGCACCTATCGGCTTCGCGCCCGCGTCGAGGCAGGCGGCAACGTCGTCGGCACGGCGATCGGCACGATCACGAAGCGATAGAAGGAAAATCGCACGGATTCATCGATTCAGGATCTGCCGAATCACTGCGGCGTCGGGGGCCAGTTGCGGCGGCGCTGTTCTGATGTATTGATCGCCGAACGTGCGCGCCTCACCGATGCGGCCTCCATCGACGAGCAGCAGCACGAGGTTGTACAACGCGTCAAACTCGCCCGGGTCAAGCGAGACGGCTTTTTTCCAACTGTCGATCGCTTCGGTCTTCCGGTTCGTCTGCGCTTGAATGACTCCCAGCGTCGTGAACGCCTTTGCAAGGGCAGGGTCGAGATCGATGGACCGAAGTACGAACCGTTCCGCCTCACGGACTTGCGCCGCGGCTGTGGCTGGATTCGCCTGGGCTTGCTGCAACAGCATGGTGCCGATGTTCTGGTTGGCAAGGGCGCTGGTCGGGTCGAGCGCAAGGACGTTCTGAAACGCGACGATGGCCTCCTGGTATCGCCCGGCAGCGCTGTAGGCGAGACCGAGGGCATTGAGCCCCTCCGAGTCGGTTCTGGGCAGCGTCTCCAATATCTGGATGGCTTTCTTCACGTCGGTGCCGCTCTCGGCGAGATAAATACCAAGCCGGATACGTATGTCGCGATCCGGAGCATCGCCGACCAGCCCGGCTTCAAGCGTCGCGATGGCGTCCGGCCATTTACCAGATTCCCAATAGGCGTAGGCGAGTGAGATGTAGGCATCGGCCGTGTCCGGCCGGCGCTCTATGACGCTGCGAAGCAAGGAGACGCCTTGAGCGTGCTGGCCCGTGCGAAAGAGTTCTGAGGCGCGATGCAGATCGCGATCGATCGCAACCAGGTTCTTGAGGTCGTCTTTTTCCGTGTAGACAAGCCGTTCGGGCGCGGTGCCGGAGATGTAACCCAGTGAGGCGAGTTTTGCCGCATCGTCCGCTGACACCTGCCCCGGCCGATGGGGGGTGCCGACATCAAACGTCTTCAACAGGTTGGTCAACACCTGCAGGCGATCGGTCTGCCGCGCAGCGAGATTGTCCTGCTCTCCAGGGTCGGCCGCGAGGTCATAGATTTCCGGGATCGGTTGATCGATGTATTTGGTGCTGCCCTGCAACACGCCCCTGAGCGGTGCCCAACCACGCACGAGGTTGTAGGTCATGGACTCGAAATAGTTCGGGCGGTCCGCGCGGTCACCGTCGGAAATCACTCGACGAAGCGACGACCCCAGCCATGTCGGATCCAAAGGCGCAGACAACATGTCGAGTACGGTGGGCGCGATGTCGATATGCCGCGCCGGCGTGTCGATCGTCAGGCCTTTTGTGACCGGGCTGCCGGAGGCGGGCGGCGTGCCACCGGCTCCCACCGGGTTGATCGTCGCAATAATCAGCGGCACTCGCAACGTCGCCTCGTAGGCGAACATGCCGTGGGTTTCTTCGCCATGTTCGCCAAGGCTTTCCCCATGGTCGGACGTCACAATCACCGTGGTTGGGCGGGAGAGCGTACCTAGTTGTGCCAACAGCGCGCCCAGCGCCGAATCAGTCCACGCGACTTCGTCGTCGTATGGCCGCGCGTACTTGCCGGCAAACTCGCCGGGCGGCGCGTAGGGTGAGTGGGGGTCGAACACATGGACCCAGCCGAAGAACTTGCCCGGTGTGCGTCGGATCCAGTCCACGGCACGGCTCACCACTTCGTCGGCCCGCCGCTCGGGCAACGTGAACGTGACATCGCTCTTCATCTCGCTGATTTGATCATCGTAGACGTCAAAGCCCGGCGTGAGGCCGAACCGCTTCGTAAGGGGAAAGCCACCCACGAACGCGCCGGTCACAAAGCCCTGGGCCTTGAGTCGTGTCGCCAGCGTTTCGGTGCCGTCCTTCACCCGGAATCCGCTGTTGTCGCGCATGCCGTGTTCGTACGGCAGCCGGCCGGTGAGGATCGATGTGTGCGACGGCAGCGTGACCACCGCATGTGCGTGCGCGAACGTGAAGCGCGCGCCATGCGCCGCGAGTGCGTCAAGGTTGGGCGTGGCGGCCTGCCCGCCATACGACCCGAGCGCGTCGGCGCGCAGGGTGTCGATGGTGATCAGCAGGACGTTCTGATCGGCATTCCGATCGAGGACGTAGGCCGGCGCCCTTTGCGTCCACCACAGGGCCGCAAGGCCCCCGGCAGCAATAACCAGAACAACGAGGCCCCAGGCCCACCCGCGCCGAGTCATCGAACTCGTGCCGCTATTGCGGCGGAATCAGGCTGGCGTGCAGCTTCAGACCGTCACGTCCCTTGACGCCCACCAGCACGCGCTGCGGCTTGGCACCTGCGGGACGTCGATAGGTCACTTCGTACTGATTGAGGAGGTTGTCGGCGAAACTCTTCATGACAAGCTCCAACGCCGACTGTGACTGAATGAACTCGCGGCGCCCGCCGTGGTCGCCGGTCAATTTTTC
The DNA here is from genome assembly GCA_046590915.1 of Vicinamibacterales bacterium. GTDB lineage: Bacteria > Acidobacteriota > Vicinamibacteria > Vicinamibacterales > SCN-69-37 > SYFT01. The sequence goes on along the minus strand of JBKJTD010000259.1, from coordinate 664 downwards.
AAGCACGAGCCCGCGCATCTGGTTCTTGTTGGTGCCCACCTGGAGGGAGACCGCCCAGATGGTCGTGTGCGCCTTCGTCAGTTCTTCATGCAGCTGGCGGATATTCTGGCGGCTCTGCTCATCGCCGGGTTCGATGTTGAGGGCCACGATCGCACGCCGCGGGGTCTTGGTCTTGGACAGTTCCTTGCTCGCCTCGATAATCGCTTCCAACAGGACAGAGGCGGCACCGGGTTTCGGGAACAGCCGGGTCACGCCCTTCTCCAGCTCGCTCGCGTCCGATGTCATCTTCGTGACCGGAAGTGCTGCCTGGCCGAACTCCATCAACATCATCTGCGACTGCGGGCTCGCCGTGACGATATCCTTCATGAACGCGCCGATAGAGACGCGAATATCTCGAATCAGTTCGGCGGAGGCCGTGGTGCTGCCTTGCGCCGCCCCAAGAGAGCCGCCCATCATTGCCCCGCCGCCGGACTGCTTGGTGGTGTCGGCAAGAATGACCAGCGCCAGCGGCTGCGTGGACTTCTTCACGCTGATCACTTGACGTTCGTCTCTGTCCTCGAGGATCGCAAGATCCGGAGTGGTGAGATCCGTCACCGACTTGCCGTTCTTGTCGACGACCGAAAGGAACAGGGTCTTTTCGTCCTGTTCGGTGGCGGTCAACGGA
>JBKJTD010000241.1:0-3565 GCA_046590915.1 Vicinamibacterales bacterium | reverse complement strand
AATGGCAACGCGCTTGAACTCGTCAGGATGGTAGAGGAGGTCGTCACGGCGGGTTCCGGATTTGAGCAGATGGATGGCAGGGAAGATCCGGCGCTCTGCAATCTCTCGGTCAAGATTGATCTCCATGTTGCCGGTGCCCTTGAACTCCTCAAAGATTACATCGTCCATGCGCGAGCCTGTCTCGACTAGCGCGGTGGCGACGATGGTCAGCGATCCACCGTTTTCGATGTTGCGGGCGGCGCCGAAGAAGCGCTTCGGACGCTGTAACGCGTTACTATCCACACCGCCCGTCAACACGCGGCCCGACGTGGGGACGATGGTGTTGTAGGCGCGCGCCAGGCGGGTGATGGAGTCAAGCAGGATGACGACGTCCTTGCCGTATTCCACCAGGCGCTTGGACTTCTCGATCACCATCTCGGCGACCTGCACATGGCGCTGCGCAGCCTCGTCAAACGTCGATGCCACGACCTCGCCGCGCACGGAGCGCTGCATGTCGGTCACCTCTTCGGGCCGCTCGTCGATGAGCAACACGATCAGATACACCTCAGGGTGGTTGGCCGTGATGCTGTTCGCCATGTTCTGCAGCAGCATCGTCTTACCTGTGCGCGGGGGAGCGACGATGAGCCCGCGCTGCCCCTTGCCCAGTGGCGTCATGATGTCCATGACACGGGCGGAGTAGTTGTCGCCGGAAGTTTCCAGCTTGATCCGGCGATCGGGGTAGAGCGGCGTCAAATTCTCGAAGGACCCGCGGCGTCGCGTGTGGTCCGGGGGCTCAAAGTTGATGGCATCGACTTTGACGAGTGCGAAGTACCGTTCGCCTTCCTTTGGCGTGCGGATCTGTCCCGACACGGTATCGCCGGTCTGCAAGTCAAAGCGCCGAATCTGCGACGGCGACACATACACGTCGTCTGGCCCGGGCAAATAGTTGTAGTCAGGTGCGCGAAGAAAGCCGTAACCATCCGGCAACATTTCCAACACGCCCTCTGAAAACAGCAGACCGCTTTTTTCAGCTCGCGCACGCAGGATCTGAAAAATGAGGTCCTGCTTGCGCAGGCCAGTGGCGTTCACGATGGCAAGGTCCTGTGCGACCTTCGTGAGCTCGGCCACACTCATGTCCTTGAGTGCGGCCAGTTCGATGACAGGGGCGTTCGGCGTAGGTTGTTGGGTCAAAGGCAGTGCGGGGAGGGGTCGGAGCCCCGGCGTCAGTGCCGGGTGCTGATTTCCGGCCCTTGGATATCCGAGTCGGGGGTGGGGGGCAACACCGGCAGCGGTCCCTCGAGCGCCGTCCGGAGGACTTCGTCCATCGTTTCGACCATATGGACTTCCATAGCGTCGAGCACGTTCTTGGGGATGTCTGCGAGGTCCTTTTCGTTGTCTTTGGGAACCAGGATCGTCGTCACACCGGCGCGATGTGCGGCGAGCAGTTTTTCCTTGAGACCCCCGATGGGCAGCACTTTGCCACGCAGGGTGATTTCCCCGGTCATGGCCACTTCACGACGCACGGGCACCTTGGTCAGCGCGGAGACCATCGCGGTTGCCAGCGTGATCCCCGCAGAGGGACCGTCTTTCGGAATGGCGCCTTCGGGGATGTGGATGTGCACGTCGGTGCGACGGTTGAAGTCCGGCGCAATGCCCAGCTCGTGCGCCTTCGAACGCACCCAGCTCATGGCCGTCTGCGCGGACTCCTGCATCACGTCACCGAGTTTGCCGGTGAGGGTCAGCTTGCCGCGGCCAGACATCAGCGTGGCTTCGGTCACGAGGATCTCCCCGCCGACTTCCGTCCATGCCAGGCCAGTGGCGACGCCGACTTCGTTCTTTTCTTCCGCCATCGACGGACGGAACCGCGGCACCCCGAGGTATTCGGTGACCTTGGCGCCGTCAATCGTCTCGCTGAAGTCCGCTCCCTGCACCACCACCTTGCGCGCGATCTTGCGGCAGATGGACGAGATTTCGCGTTCGAGGTTTCGCACACCGGCCTCACGCGTGTAGCGCTGGACGATAGCCTGGAAGGCGTCTTCCGTGAACGTGATGTTCTTCTCGGTGAGGCCCGCACCTTCGACGGCCTTGGGCGCCAGGAACTTCTTGCCGATCTGGATTTTTTCCTGCTCCGTGTATCCGGCCAGTTGCAGCACTTCCATACGGTCGCGCAGCGCCTGCGGAATCGTGTGGAGCACGTTGGCCGTGCAGATGAACATGACGTTGGAGAGGTCGTATTCCACGTCGAGGTAGTGGTCGGCAAACGTGTTGTTCTGCTCCGGGTCGAGTACTTCGAGCAGAGCCGCCGAGGGGTCGCCGCGGAAGTCCATCGACATCTTGTCGACTTCGTCGAGCAGGAACACGGGATTCATCGTGCCGGCCTTTTTCATCATCTGGATGATCTGGCCGGGGAACGCACCGATGTAGGTGCGGCGATGACCGCGAATCTCCGCTTCGTCACGCACGCCGCCAAGCGACAGGCGCACAAACTTGCGGTTCATCGCGCGCGCAATGGATCGCGCGAGCGAGGTCTTGCCGACGCCGGGAGGGCCCGCCAGCGTGAGGATCGTCGCCTTCGGCTTCTTGACGAGCACACGCACGGCCAGGAACTCGACGATGCGTTCCTTGATCTTCTCGAGTCCGAAGTGGTCCTCGTTGAGGATCGCTTCGGCAGCGATGAGGTCCTTGCTGTCCTTGGTCTTCTTGTGCCACGGCACGGCGATCAGCCAGTCAAGGTAGTTGCGCGAGACGGTGGCCTCGGCGGACATCGGCGGCATCGCGTCGAGCCGCTTCAATTCCTCGATGGCCTTCTTCTCGATCTCCTTGGGCATCTTCGCCTGCGCAATCTTCTTCTTCAGATCGTCGCCTTCGTTGCCCTTTTCGTCCTTGCGGCCCAGCTCGCGCTGAATCGCCTTCATCTTCTCGTTGAGGTAGTACTCCTTCTGGGCCTTCTCCATCTGCTTCTTCACGCGAGACTGGATACGGCGGTCCACCTGGAGTTTGTCGACCTCGGCTTCGAGCACGGCCACGATGCGGCCGAGGCGCTCGAGCGGCGCCACAATTTCAAGCAGGTTCTGTTTTTCTTCGACGCCCACCTGCAGATGCGCAGCAATCGTGTCGGCCAGGCGGGACGGATCGTCCACGCGCACGGCCGCAATCATCGCGTCATACTGCAGCGTGTTGGAGAGCTTGACGTACTGTTCGAACAGCGTAACGACACGGCTCATGACGCCTTCGGCGTCGGTCGTGCTTTCGGCCTTGCGCGGCAGCACCTTGATGGTGACGCGGTAAAACCCCTTGTCTTCCTTCCACTCGACCGCGCGCGCGCGCTCGACACCTTCCACCAGCACCTTGATGTTGCCGTCCGGCAACTTCAACGACTGCACGATGTTGGCCACGCACCCCATCGTGTAAATATCCGCCGGCTGCGGATCATCAATGGCCGCATCATGCTGCGCCGCGAGGAAAATCTTTTTATCGGTCGCCAGCGCATGTTCCAGCGCACGCGTCGACGACGGCCGTCCGATCACGAACGGCATCATCATGTGCGGAAACACGACGACGTCCCTTAACGGGACGATAGGCAGGG
>JBKJTD010000079.1:0-8104 GCA_046590915.1 Vicinamibacterales bacterium | reverse complement strand
GGCCCTTGCTCTTGAGCAACGTCACCGCTTCGTCGTAGGTAATGCGCGCAAACGGTTTCGCGATGCGCTCCAGCCTGGTCACATCGCGCTCGAGCACTTTCAACTCGCGCTGTTTCTTCTCGAGTACCCGACCAATCACCGAGATCACCAGACCCTGCGCGAGGTCGATGATGTCCTCGAGGTTCGCGTAGGCGACTTCCGGCTCCACCATCCAGAATTCCGTGAGGTGGCGCCGTGTCTTGGATTTTTCCGCGCGGAACGTCGGCCCGAAACAATACACACGACCCAGCGCCATCGCATTGGCTTCGTTGTAGAGCTGGCCGCTCTGCGTCAGATACGCCGTGGCATCGTCGAAATACTGCACGGGAAAGAGGGTCGTCGTGCCCTCGCAGGCGGATGGCGTGAAGATCGGGGTGTCGGCGAGCACAAAGCCGAGGTTGTTGAAGTAGTCGCGCACCGCGTCGATGACTTCGTGGCGAATCCGGAGCACGGCCTGCTGGCGCTGCGTGCGGATCCACAAGTGACGCCGGTCCATGAGAAAGTCGACGCCGTGTTCCTTCGGCGTGATGGGAAAGTCAACGGAGGCGCTGACGAGCTCAAGGCCGGTGACATCCAGCTCGAAGCCGCCCGGCGCACGGCTGTCTGCGCGCGGCGTGCCGTGCACGATGATCGAGCTCTCCTGCGACAGGTGACTGGCGACGTCGAACGTCTCGTCGCCGACCTGGGCCTTCGACATGACTGCCTGGATGAACCCCGAGCCGTCACGGACCTGCAGGAAGTGGATCTTGCCGCTGGACCGGCGGTTCGCGAGCCAGCCCTTGAGCGTGATCGGCGTGCCGACATGTTGTGCGATGTCTTCGATATAGACGTGCATTCGATCTAGTCTACGCGCCCTTCAGCGGAATTCTTCCACGTAGCGGGTCAGCAGGTCGCAAAGGCCCTCAAATCGCTCGTATTTATGGAGTTGCGCCCTGGCATATCGCAAGGTTCGCGGGATGTACTGGATGTAAACCGTGTTGCCGCGTGCGGTCGTCTGATAGCCGAACGTCCCCAGCGCCTTGAGATTTCTCTGCAGGGCCATTTCGTCAAACCTCCGCCGGAAGTCGGCCGCCTCACCGGATCGACCCGCCACCGCAAGGAAATACGCGAGCAATTCGTCCACGCCATCGTCCGGGATATCGACGTATGAGTCGCGGAGCAGTGAGACCAAATCGTAGGTGTCGGGCCCCATCCGGGCGTCCTGAAAATCGATAATCCACAACTGACCGTCCGAGAGCATCAGGTTGCGGCTGTGGTAGTCACGGTGACACAGCACGCGCGGTTCGGCGGCGAGTGTTGACACGAGCGCGTCCAACTCGGCGCGCAAGGCGCCGCGATCTCCGGGGGCAAATACCACCCCGCGATACGCCTCCAGAAAGTGCTTCACGAAGAAGTCCATCTCCCAGCTGAGTTTGTCGGTATCAAACGCGATGCCGTAGGGCGTGTATTTGGGATCAGCGAGCTCACGTCCGCGCCGTTGCATCACCTCGACGAAGCCCACAGCCTGGCGATACAGCGCCGCATGCTCGGCCGAGGGCGCCGCGCCGACATGCGCCTGCATCGTGACGTCCCCCAGGTCGCTCAACGCCAGCACGCCGTGGTCGGCCGCCTCGCCCAAAATGGTCGGGACGGGCAGCGGCATCGCCGCAAACAGCTCGGCGACGTTTACAAACGGCAAGGTGGCATAGTCAAACGGGGCCGCATTGACGGCCAGCACAAACGCGCGTCCTTGTTTCGGAATGACGCGAAAATACCGTCGGTCAGACGCATCGCCGGTCAGAGGCACCACGCGCGCCGACGTCTGCTTGGTGCGGTCCAGGTAAATTTGAACGGGAGCGGGCAGCTGTCGCGACACACAGAAAGTGTACTCTGCGATCGTGCTTCAGACCATCGTGCTCGCGGCAGGCCTGGGAACCCGCCTGCATCCCATCACCCGTCACATCGCCAAACCCGCGGTCCCGGTCGCTGGCAAGGCCCTGGTCGTGCGCGTACTTGAGTGGCTCCACCGCGAGGGGGTACCCGACGTCATCGTGAACCTGCATCATCTTCCGGCAACCGTGACCGCCATCGTCGGCGACGGCACACAGCTCGGCCTGCGTGTGCGGTACTCGTGGGAGCGGGAGATTCTCGGCTCTGCCGGCGGCCCACGTCTGGCGCTGTCACTGTGGCCCGGCCTTGAGGGGCCGTGTCTCGTCACCAACGGCGACACGCTCACTGATTTCCCCCTTGCACCGCTCGTGGCCGCGCATGCCTCCGCGCGTGCGGACGGCGCACTCGTCACGATGGCTGTGGTGCGTAACGCCAGGCCGGATCACTACAACGGACTGCGGATTGACGCAGCCGGCCGCGTGCTCGCATTTGTCCCGAAAGGGCACACGGAAGAGACGTGGCATTTCATCGGTGTGCAAGTGGTCGAGCCGCGCGTGTTTGATGAGATTCCGCTCGGCACCGCTGCCGAAACGGTCGCCGGCGTCTATCGTGACTTGGTGCAGCGCCAACCCGGTGCCGTGCGCGCGTGGCGCGTCGATGCGACGTTTCTTGACGTGGGTACTCCCGACGACTACATCGCTGCCTCGCTGCACATCGCCGCACAGGAGGGGCGACCCGGAAGTGTCATCCTGGAGACTCCGTGGACGCCGGATGCCCGCGTTGCGAGCGTAGATCCCACTGCACGACTCACGTCATGTGTGGTCTGGCCCGACGCGACGATTGAGGCGAACGCCGAGTTGGATCGCTGTGTGGTGTTGTCAGGGGTAACCGTACCTGCGGGGATGCAGGCTGCTGGGATGGTATTCGAGTCGGTGTAGCCGAAGCTTCGGCCTCCCAGAACGTGTCCAATCGTACCGGGTTCCATGGAGACCGAGTCTTCAGACTCGGCTACACCGACGATCTATCCGCGCTACCGTTTCCGAATCGGCACAGCCTGTTCAGCGCCTTCGCGCCAGACCTTGACGACGACCAGTGAGCCGGTGCGGGCGCTGGCCAGACGTTTGGTGACGTCATCCACCGAGGCCACGGCGATGCCGTTGATTGAGAGGATGACATCGCCGCGCGCGAAGAGGCCCGCAGCGCCGCTGCTCGGATCCACGCTCGACACAACGGCGCCGCCCTGGCCCTGGGGGACTCGGAGCTGACGGGATGCCGCCGGCGTGATGGGTTCGATCGAGAGGCCCAGCCCCGCATCTGTCGGCGCATCAGGCTCCGGCGCTTCGACAGGGGCTTGGTCCTGGCCGCCTTCGCTGGCTTCCTGCGCAAGGTCGAGCTCTTCGATCGTGACGTTCAACGTCACCGGCTTACCGCCACGAACCACCTTTACAGGCACCGACGTGCCGGGCACCGTGCGCGTCACCATGTTGATCAGGTCGTCACTTCGCGTCACCGGCTTGCCGTTGAATTCAACGACGAAATCTCCCGACTTCATGCCCGCCTTGTCGGCCGGCCCCTTTGCCGAAACATTCGTGATCAGCGCGGCGCCTGAGGAGGGCAGGCCCTGCTCTCGCAAATCCTGGGCTTGAATGATTTGATTCGAGACCTGCACGCCAATCCGGCCGCGCACCACCTTGCCGGTCCGCAGAGACGTGAGGATTTCGCGCACGGCATTGATCGGCACCGCGAAGCCAATCCCGATGTTGCCGCCGATGCCGCGTTGGTCGGACACGATCGCCGTGTTGACGCCGATGACTTCGCCGCGGACATTGAGCAGCGGACCTCCCGAGTTGCCGCGGTTGATGGCCGCGTCGGTCTGAATCATGGGCAGATCGCGGCCGGGCACCGGGCGCAGCGCAAAGTCAGTGCGCCCGACGGCACTCACAACCCCCACGGTCACCGTGTTGGTAAATCCGAGCGGGCTGCCGATGGCCATGACCCAATCGCCGGGTCCAAGTTGATCGGAGTCGCCGAACTTCGCTTCCGTCAGCGCCTGCTCCGGCATTTCGGTCAACTGCAGCAGCGCGCTATCGGTCAACACGTCACGGCCGACGACCTTCGCCGATAATCCTGATTCCACCCCGTTGGGATCCATTCCATAGAGGAAGACCTCTATCGACGAGGCATCTTCGACGACGTGGTTGTTGGTGATGATGAAGCCGGCTTTGTCGATGACGAAGCCGCTGCCTCCACCTTCTGCCGGCGGCAACTGCGGCTGCGGCGCCTGATTGCGGCCGCGCGGCTGCGGCTGATTGGGGTTCTGGAAGAACTCTTCAAGGAATCCGCCGCCACCACCACCGCCGTTGCCACCCGCGCGGCGTTCGGTCCGCGTCCGGATGCTCACCACAACTGGATTCTGCGACTTGGCGATATTCCTGAACGTGGCCGCGTCAAGCGGGCCCTCCAGCGGCGCGCTGTTGGCCTCGGGCACCTTCACCGAGCCCGCAAACGACGATGGCGTGAGATTGAGGCTCGAGGCAATCACCATCCCTGCGACCAGCGACGCTGCCGCGATCAGGAAACTATAGAAGAACGTAGCCTTGCGGTTCGACATTACTTTTCAGCTCCCAAGCAGAGAAAATGCGGTCTTCAAAGTATACCTAACCGGTAGGACGCCCAGGAGGGAAGGAAGGTTTCGCCCATTACAGGCGCTTTACATTTCGCCGTTCCAGTCCTCGGGCTCGGGCGCCGTGGACCGGAACATTTCGAGATGCCACTTGCCGCCACCCCACGGCTCTATGATGTCGGCCGCAACGACGTCCACCAGAATTTCGTGGAATGTGCGCTGCTCGGGGTCCTTCTCGAGATGATAGGCCGCGTCCTCCCACGCAAATGTGGGGTAGAGCAGTACGGTCAGAAACAGGTCAAACCCATCATCGATCACCAGGATCATGCCGACCGGGCGCTTCTGCGTGGCGTGATAGACGAGATATTTCTCGGCGCTCTGCGCGCGGATGTACCGCTTGAGTGTGAACTCGCGTGCGACGATGTCCTCGACGGCGATCTTCTTTTCCCAGCAGTCACGGCAATACCGTTCATCGCCGCGGGGTTCCACGACCTCTTTGGCGCTGCACAGCGCGCACCGCACGGGTTCGGTACTCTTTCGGGCCATTATCCTGATTCTATCGTTAACGCTTGAAGGCCGGCGCGTAGGCCCGCTCGATGTAGTCCTTCACCATCCGCCTGGTGCAAAACCGGGGGGTGACTGTGGAGATGGCCTGACGAACGACGCCCAGCCACCGGGTCGGAACGTTGCGCGGGCCGCGCGCATAAAAGGCCGGGATGACCTCGCGTTCGAGCAGGTCGTACAACGCGGTCGCGTCCGCCTGGTCCACTGCGTCGTGGTCGTCGGAGGTGAGGCCGCCGTCGATCAGCCACCCGTTGCTGCCCGTAAATCCCTCCGCCCACCACCCGTCGCCGATCGACAGGTGCGGGACGCCGTTCATGGCGGCCTTCATGCCCGACGTTCCCGAGGCCTCGAGCGGTTTCCTGGGGTTGTTGAGCCACACGTCGCACCCCTGAACCAGCAGGTGACCGATGTGCAAATCGTAGTCGTCGACAAACGCGATGCGGCCACCGAACCGCGGATCCAGCGCGTGCCGGAAGATCTGCTGCAAGTGATGCTTGCCGGCATCGTCGGCCGGGTGCGCCTTGCCGGCGAAGACAAACTGAACCGGGCGCAGACCATCGTTGACCATGCGCGCGAGACGCTCGACGTCGCGGAAGACGAGGTCGGGGCGTTTGTATCCGGTGAATCGACGCGCAAAACCAATCGTCAACGCGTTCGGATCGAGCATCGCGCCCCCAGCCACGGCGCGTGGAGCTCCGGATTGGTCTTCGGCGAACCGCTCACGCGCGCGCTCACGGATGAACTGGAACAACGCGTTGCGCAACTGCTGCCGGGTGGCCCACAGCTCATCGTCAGGAATTTCTGCAATGCGGGACCAGAACTCCGGTTCGTCATACCGGTCGCGCCACTGCGCGCCCAGGTGGCGATCAAACAGGCGCGCGAGATCCCCGGCGACCCAGGTGGGGACGTGAACGCCATTGGTGATCGCCCCGACTGGACGATCCTCAACAGCCAGGTCAGGCCACAGGGGCGCGAACATCTCACGCGTGACGACACCGTGGAGCTGGCTGACGGCATTAATCGCACCGGCCGAGCGCATCGCGAGCGCCGTCATGTTGAACTGCGGCCCCTGCCCGTTGTCGTACGTGCCCAGCGCGAGGAAGTGCTCGCGCTCTTCGCCCATCGAGCCCCAGCAGCCGGCCAGGTGCTGCTCAACAAGATGAAAGGGGAAGGCGTCGTGTCCAGCCGGAACCGGCGTATGGGTGGTGAACACGGTGGACTTGCGCACCGCCACGATCGCGTCGTCCCACGCCGTCCCGGCGGCGAGCAGATCACGCAGGCGCTGCAGGATGACAAACGCGGCGTGCCCTTCGTTGAGATGCCACACGGCCGGTGTCAGCCCAAGCGCCCGCAAGGCGAGAACGCCGCCCAACCCAAGCACGATCTCCTGCTGCAGACGCGTGTCCTGACCGCCGCCGTACAGACGCGCCGTCAATTCGCGATCCCACGGTTGGTTCTGCTCCATGTCTGTGTCGAGCAGGATGAGTCGCACGCGCCCGAGACGCACCTCCCACACCTGCACCAGCACCGTACGGGTGCCAAGGGGCACCTGCACCACACAGGGTTTGCGATCGCGGGTCTGCGCCCGCGCAATCGGCGCGTTGGCCCAGTCGAGTCGTTCGTAATGCTCCTGCTGCCATCCCTCGGACGACACCCGCTGACGGAAATACCCCTGCGGGTACATGAAGCCGACACCAATGAGCGGCACACCGAGGTCGCTGGCTTCCTTGCAGTGATCACCCGCGAGTACACCCAGACCGCCGGCATAAATCGGCAGCGACTGGTGCACAGCGAATTCGGCCGAGAAGTAGGCGACGACATCCGTCGTGTTGGCGGTGACGACGCTGTGCCACCACGTGCGGGGCGCGGGGTGGCCTGCATGACCACTGCCGCTCCGCGTCTGATCGAGCGCGGCGACGGCCCGGTCGTACAACGCGAGAAAATCCGCATCGTTGGCCGCCCGCTCCAGCACGTCGGCCTCCATCGTCCGGAGCATCAGTACCGGGTTGTGACGCGTCTGTTTCCACAGCCGATAGTCGAGCTGGCGAAAGACCTCCCGGCCGTGATTCCAGGTCCAGGAGAGGTCCAGCGCAAGTTCATGCAACCGGGAGAGGCGTGCGGGCAGCGTGGAGAGATCAGGTGGGGTCATGCATTCACGATCGAGCAGAAACGGGAGAGGTCAATGTTGCCGCCTGAGACGATGACGACAATCTTCTTGTGGCCCGCGTCGCGGACCTGCGGGGAGAGCGCTGCGGCAATGGCGCACGCGCCGGCGCCCTCCGCAATGATGTGGCAGCGTTCGGCGGCGAGGCGCATGGCGCGTCCGGTGTCTTCCAGTGACACAACGATGGATTTGTCGACCCACTGCTGCAGCAGCGGCCACATGGAGGGCAGCACGGACTTGCCGCCGGCGCCGTCGACGAACGACGGTGTCCACGCCTCAAACTGCATCGGCCGGCCTGCGCTCAGCGAGGCGGCCAGCGGAGCGGCCGTCGCGGGTTCGGCGGCGTACACCGTGACGTCAGGTTTGGCGGCACGCATCACACAGCCGACGCCGGCGAGCAGGCCGCCCCCACCGATTGAGGCGACGATGGCGTCAACGTCCGGCACGTCGTCCAGAATTTCGAGTGCGGCAGTGCCGTTGCCGCTGATGAAGTCGTCGTCATCGAAGGGATGGACGAAACACCCGGTCATGCGATCGGAGCGGTGCTCCTCGACCGTGCGCCAGCACTCGTCATACGGGGCGCGATGAATGGTGGCGCCGAGCCGTTCGATGTTGGCGATTTTGGTGGCCGGGGCCGTATCCATGACCAGCACCGAGGCGCGTGCGCCCACTTCGCGGGCCGCCAGCGCGACGCCCTGGGCGGCGTTGCCGGCACTGACCGTCCACACGCCCTGGGCCAACTGGTCCTTCGAGAGTTTTGCGATGGCGTTGGCAGCCCCGCGCAGTTTGAAAGAGCCGATCGGCTGAAAAATTTCGAGCTTGAGAAAAATTTCGGGGCCGCCGTG
>JBKJTD010000051.1:0-12538 GCA_046590915.1 Vicinamibacterales bacterium | reverse complement strand
GGCGCGAATGGCACAGTCGCGAAGCGTTGGGACAAGGTCTCGGTCGAAGGGCATGCTGATGAGGTCCTCGCAGCTGTCGCTTCGCTCGGACGGTAAGGTTCTGGGTTCCGGGTGCTGGGTTCTGTTCTGGGTTCTGTCCTGGGGTGCGCTGATTCCCGGTTCTCCATGAATCGAAGCAACCTTGAACCCCCAGCACCCGGAACCCCGCGAAGCGCGCGGGATGATAGAACTGTAATCGGCACGGCCATACTGTGATCGCTGCCGCGAGGGACGGTTCTGTAACGCTATACTTATCAACAAGTTAGAAGGATCGATTTCGGGTACCTGCCTTGCTCTTCGTACGGGCGTGATGACCCGATGCCCACACGACCACGGTTTCTCCGCCGTCGAGCTCCTCATCGCCCTCGCCATCATCGGCTCGCTTGCCGCGATGAGTCTGCCGATTTCCGGCACCATGATTGACGACATCCGGCTGCGCGGGGATGCGCAGGGTCTCTCGAGCGCTGTCGCCCTGACGAAGATGACGGCGGCCACCAAGTTCTCAAGGTCCCGGCTGCGCGTCAACGAGACGGCGGGGACGTGGCAGATTGAGACCTGGCAGTCCACCGGCACGCCCGGGTGGGTCATCGACGGCGGCACGCATCAACTCTCGTACCGCGGCCAGTTTGGCGCCGGACCACTGACCACGGCGCCACCAAACAGCCAGGCGGTGGTGGCGCAGCCGTCGGCGTGTCTGGCGGCTGACGACACGGCGATCGCGGGCACCGCGTGCGTGATCTTCAATTCCCGGGGCCTGCCTGTCTCAGGCTCTGGCGCCCCCATGACCACTCAGGTGCTGTACATGCGGGGGCCGACCGGGGTCTTTGCGATTGTGCTCGGGGCCACCGGCCAGCTGCAGGTCTGGCGTACGACGTCGACCTCCACTGGCGTGTGGAAGCAGCAATGACCAGCCAGTCTGATCAAGGGTCGTCTCTCATTGAGACGGTGGTGGCCACGGCGCTGCTGCTGGTCGTCATTGGCGGGCTCGGATCGATGGGGGTGGTCGGCATGATGACCACGGAGAATCAAGGACATCTTGGGGCCCGCACCACCGAATACGCGCAGGACAAGATGGAACAGTTGCTGGTGCTCGCCTGGGGTGATTCGACCAGCGACACGCGGGTATTCCCCGCAGCGCCCGGTGGCGGCACTGGCCTTCTGGTCGGCGGCAGCGCCAATCCGGCCGCGCCCGTCGCGGGGTACGCCGACTATCTCGACAAAAGCGGCACACTGATCTCGAGTGCGAACGGCAGCGCGCCGGCGGGATGGTTCTATAAACGTGTCTGGGCCATCTCGAGTCCGATGGCCAACCTCAAACAAATCCAAGTCACCGTCACCGTGGAATCGACGCTCGGCCGCACGGCACCGCCGCAATCCACTGTCACCTCGCTCAAGACCTTTCCCTTCTGACCATGGCGACCTTGCGCGACGCCGACGACGGATTTTCACTGCCTGAATTGCTGGTGTCGATGCTGGTGCTCAGCGTCGTGCTTGGTGTTGCCACGCAGTTTCTGCTCCAGTCAATCAACGGGCAACGGACCACGTGGAACCGGACGCAGATGCACAGCAGCGTGCGTGGCGCGATAGAACTGCTGCAGCAGGAGGTCGGTCAGGCCGGGCTCGTCGCGTTGCCCGGACCGGTGACGCTGGCATCTGCCGTCGCCACCGGCGTGCAGACAATTGGCGTCAGCTCAACCGCGGGGATGTTTATCGGCGAGCAGTTGCTGATTGACACCGGTGGCGCTCAAGAAACCGTGGCCATCACCGCCATCGATACCACCAGTCATCTGATTACCGGATCGTTCGTCCAGGTTCATGCGGCTGGCGCGCCGGTGGCCGCGGTCGGCGGCTTTTCACACGGGATCGTGCCGCCGTCGTTGGCGGACGGATCGACCGGCACCGTGCTTAAACTGTTTGGCGATGTGAACAGCAACGGCCAGATGGTGTACGTCGAGTACACGTGCGACACCGTCAACCGCCGGTTGTCGCGAAACATGGTCGCGTGGGATGCGCCGTCCAAACCCGCCTGGACGCCGGCGATGATTCTACTGAGCAACGTGGTGGCCAACCCGGGCGGCTCGCCGTGTTTCAGCTATCAGACAGAAGTCGTGGCGGGTAACACATACGTGACGGCAGTCGCGATCACGCTCAGCGTGCAGACACAGGAAATTGATCCGGTGTCGCGACAGTTCCAAGTAGAAACCAAGACGCTGCTCAACGTGTCTCCTCGCAATGTTTTTCACACCTGGCAGATGGCGTCGATGCAGGAAACCAACCGCATCCAGCCGATGCCGGCCACGATTCTGGGCCTGCTGCCATGAGACCGGTACCGCATCCCCGCAACGACGAGGGCATTGCGCTGGTGCTGGCGCTGCTCTTCATGCTGGCGTTTTCCTCGCTCGGCGCCGCAGTCATGGTGCTCGCGCGCACGGAGACGTTTTCGAGCCTGAACTACCGGATGATGTCGCAGGCGCGGTATGGCGCGGAGTCCGGCGTCCACAAGGCCGCCCACTACTTGCTGAACACGTACACCCTTCCAGGGTCCCTGGTTGACCCCACCTCCAACTACGACACCACGGTGACTCCGGTCACATATCTCGGACAGCCCGTGGTGCTGTCGGCAATGGCGGATGTCTCGGGCAACTATCCCGTCACGGCCGTGCAAGCAGCCTTCGCGGCGGCCGCCCAGGGGACCCTGCCTGCAGGACAAACCTCCGTGGGATACACGGCCACCGCCACTCTGCTCTCGATGCGCAACGTCACGCCGTACGGGTCGAGCATCTCCACCGTGGTCCAGACGTGGAGGCTCAACGCACGCGGAACCATCACCGGCGCGCGCTCGGGACAGGTCGAAGTGTCGGCCATTCTGGAGCGACAGGTCGTGGCCGCACACACGTACGCGGCGTTTGCCACCAACGGCGGCTGCGGCGCGTTGAACTTCTCTGGAGGCGTGTCAACGGACAGTTACGATTCGGCCAACATGACCTTGATCAACGGCGTGCCGGTCACCGACAACATCTACGGACATGTGGGCACCAACGGCAACCTCACGGAGAGCGGCAATTCCACGGTCAACGGCACACTCTCCACCCCGCGCACCGGCGTGGGCAACTGCAACAACGGCGCCGTGACCGCCTTGACGCTCGGCGGCAACGCGCAGGTCACCGAAGGCATCGTGGCCCTTCCACAGTCGGTGAAATACTCGGCGCCCGACCTGCCATCGCCACTGCCACCCACCTCGACCCAAACCGTCGTGTCGACGAGCGGGTGCGCGGCACTTGCGCTGACAACCGGTGTGTGTACGGGCGGTGCCGGCGCCTTGACCATCGACCCGCAGGGCGCCGTGGTGGCACTGGGCAACCTGCGCGTGACCTCCAGCGCCTCGCTGACCCTCCAGGCGGGCACCTACAACGTGAACACGCTCCATCTGACCGGCGGCGCCACGCTGACCATTGGTTCCGGGCCGGTCATTCTCAACGTCGCCGGGCAGTCCGACCAGACGCCGCTTGATTTTGAGGGTGGCGCAGCCATCAATGGCTCGTTTGATCCCTCAATGCTGCGCATCCACTACGCGGGTACCGGCACACTCAAGCTGACGGGCGGCGCCACCACGGCCGCGATCGTCTATGCGCCGGCAGCGGCGACGACGATCACCGGCGGCGCGAATTTTTACGGGTCCGTGCTGGCCGCCTCGGTCGCCGTGTCCGGCGGCGCACGCATTCACTACGACCGAAGGCTCAGCCGCGACTTCTTTACGACCGGTCCCCAGATGATGAGCAGCTTTACGTGGAAGGTCCGATAGGCTCGACAGGCCCGGTCATCAGCGCGTCGCGCACGGCGCACAGCAGTGTTTCGGCCGTATAGGGTTTTGGCAGAAACATCGTCGCGCCGTCACTGGTGGCCCTGGACACGTACTCGGCTGAGTTCTGCCCGCTGGCGCCGATAATCCGGATGTCGGGGTTGATGCGCCGCAACACACGAATGGTGGCAGGACCATCCATCACCGGCATCATCATGTCCATCAGCACCACGTGCACGCCATCCGGTTGCTGGACATACAGCGACACCGCTTCGGATCCGTTCGCCGCCAGCAGCACTCGATAGCCGAACGCCTCCAGTGTCTGCCGTGCAATCTGTCGAATCGACGACTCGTCATCCACCACCATGACGGTCTCGCCGCGGCCGCGCGGCAACTGCGCCGCGACCGCCTCGGCGAGCCCATCCGTTGCCACCTGCTGCGCTGGAAAGTAGAGCCGGAATGTCGCGCCTCCGGTTCCGGTATCGGCGACCTCGAGACAGACATACGCGCCCTCGACGGCATCAAACACGTCGCTGCATTATTTGAAACACCGGCGTGGCCTCAATGCCCGGCCACACGTCGGGTACGCGCCGCCCGAGCAGTTCGCGACACGAGTGAGTGTCAGTAGGGAACGCGACCGAACCACTGCAGCGGCGCGAGGGTCAACCAGGGGAAATACGTGATGAGGAGCACTGCAATCGCCAGAATAAACAGCATCGGCAAACTGGCGCGCATCACCTCCAGCGCCGGGCGCTGAAACCGCACCGAGGCGACAAGCAGGTTCAGGCCCAACGGGGGCGTCAGATACCCAAGTTCGAGGTTCGCCACAAAAATGATTCCAAGGTGGATCGGGTCGATCTGATACGCCTCAGCAACGCCGGAAATCAGCGGCACGACGACGACAATCGCGGAGAAGATGTCCATGACGCAACCCACCAGCAGGAGGAACACGTTGAGCGCCAGCAGGAACATGAGCGGCGAATCGATGTGCTCTGTCGTCCACGCAATAAGCGCGTCCGGGATCTGGGCGTTGATCATGTAGTTGGTCAGCCCGACCGCCACAGCCAGGATGATCAGGACACCACCCACAAGACCCACGGAATCGGCTGTGACCTTGACCACATCGCGCATCGAGGCGATGTCGCGGTGGATGAAGCGCTGCATGATGAATGCGTACAACGCGGCAACCGCAGCCGACTCGACCGGTGTGGCATACCCGCCAAGCAACACGGTCATCACCACAACCGGCAAACCAATTTCCCACTTGGCGTTCCAGAGCGCGGCACCGGCTTCTCTGGCGACAAACGGTGAGCGCTCCGCACCGGATCGAATCGCGTGGCGAACCGCATAGGCCGACAACATGACCAACATCAGGAGGCCCGGCAGGAGGCCTCCGATGAACAGGTCTTCCATCGACTGATTCGCGATGATGGCGTACAGGATGAGCGGAAGCGACATCGGGAACAGCAGTCCGAGTGACCCACCCGAGGTCAGGAGGCCGACCGAAAACCGCTCGCCGTAACCTTCCTTGAGCAGCGCCGGCAGCAGGAGTCCGCCCAGGGCGAGGATGGTGACGCCTGATCCGCCGGTCAGCAGCGTGAAGAACGAACACAGCGCGACGGTGGCCACGGCGATGCCGCCGGGCAACCAACCGAAGAGGCCGCGGAACAGACGAAGCAGACGCTCCGACGACCTGCCCTCGGCGAGCAGATAGCCCGCAAGCGTAAAGAGTGGAATGGTGGCAAGCCCGGCTGAGCCGGTCAGTTCCTGATACGCCGTGATCAGGAGCACGGTCGGCTTGCTGCCCTGCGCCATGAACAACACGGCGGCCGCACCGCCCAGCAGCACAAAAATCGGTGCGCCGATCAACGCAGCAAACACGAGCACAGCCAGCCACGGCCACACGACTGCCCCATCGAGCAGCTCCGGATGGGTGGCGATCCAGTACCCCACCACCGGCCCGACCAGCGCAATGGCGCGGAGCACCCACGAGGTTGACGCTCGCCAGAGCAATCGCGCGGCAATCAGTCCGAACGCGATCGGCAGCACGAGGTCCGCGACCCACACGGGGATGCCGGCTGCGATTTCGGTGCCGTCCACGCGGTCCAGCGTGACGAGGTTGATCCCGCCGACGGCAAACACGGTGGCCACGGCCGAGCCCACCAGCGCCGCGCCGAACTTCGCGATATCCGCAGTTCTGCTGTGGGCGAGAAATTCGCCGGTCGCCAGCGACAACAGCTTGCCATCACGGGCGGCGATCGCCGCGCCGAGCATGCCCACCCACATCGTCAGGTGCTGCGCAAACGGTGCCGCGCCGGGGATGCCGGTCGCAAACCACTTGCGCAACACGATCTCTGCGAGTGGGATCACGATGATCCCGGCCATCGCCAGCAGGGCGATGGAATTCTCGAAACGAACCGCGATCGAATTCGACGCGACAGGATCGGCCGTGATGCTCGCTGTCTGCACGGGAACTTACTTGCCGCCCTTGGTCTTGCGGTAGGCGGTGCGCGCCTGCATGGCTGCGTCAAACACGTCGGCAGGCACCGTGGTGCCGCGCATCGAGCCCACGAGCGCTTCGGCGGTCTTGCGGAATTCCGCAGTGGCCGCAGGCGTGAGTGTCGTCACCTTGAGACCACGCGTCGCCATCGTGCTGATCGCGGAGGCGTCGAGTTTGGGTGCCTCGCTCATGAACCGTGCTTCAAGCTTGGCGGCCTCGGCGAGCACCTTCGGGCGATCGGCGGCGTCAATCTTGTTGAACGCGTCGTTGGTCATGACCGTCGCGCCAAGCAGCGGCGCCAGTTTCACGTCGAGCATGAAGGGCGCGTCACGGAAGATCTGCAGCATCGACGCGCCGTAGGCCGGGCTCGGTGCCGCATCGATCATGCCGCGCTTGAGGCCACCCACCATGTCGTTGAACGACAGCGGAATCGGCTGGAAGCCATTCGACTTGTACCACTGCACCGACTTGTCGTCGCCTTCGGTCGTATAGAGCTTGACGGCCTTGAGTTCGGTCAGCGAACGAATTTCCTTCTTGGAGAAAAGCTGCACCCATCCGGCATTGCCCCAGTTGAGCACCTTGAAGCCTTTGGATTCGATGCGCTGGGTCATCGACTGACGCATCGCGGCAAACACGGCACGCATCTCATCATCGTTCTCAAGGAAAAACGGCATCCCGAACACATCCACCGCATCGTCAATGCGCGCAAGTCCCGGAGGCAGCAACAGGGCCGCCTGCAGTTCACCAACGGCCGGGCTCATCATCTTGACGGTCGAGGCTTCGGTTCCAAGGGTGCCGCCGGGGTACACGCGCAATGTGACGCGGCCGTCGGTCACCTTCGTCCAGGATGCGCCCATGTCGAGCAGCGCCTTGTGCCAGGCTGAGTTGGCGGGCGCAAACGTCGCCAATTTGATGGTGATCGCGGCGCGCGCATTCACCGAGGAGGCCAGAACGACGACGGCGGCCGTTACCGTGACCGGAACAACGAACTTGCGAAAACGATTCAACATGTGCGGTTTACTCCACGTTACTTCAGAAACAAGTGATCCACCTGAGCCAGCAACGCCTTTGCGCGGCGTTGCAACAGAATGGTGGTGAGACGCTCGCTCGGGTTGGCATCCGGATCAACGGCGAGCGCCATATTCATCAGTTTTTCAAACTCTGCACGATCCTGGCGGGCGACCGACACCCCCATCGCCAGGGAGATGTACGGGCCGGGAGACAGCCCCTTCTGCAGTTGAACGGCGCGATCGAAGTGACGACGCGCTTCGTCCTGGGAACCTCCCAGCAGCTCCTGGCTGTTGAGCGTAATCATCAACTCGTGGAGGGCGCCGTTCCACCACGCAGGGTCGAGCGCCAAACCACGTTCGGCCATCGCCCGGACGGCCGGAAAATCAATGGCGAGCGTATCAGGACTCAGTGACATCGCGAGTCCCCAGGAGGCTGCCGACCAATAGAGCAGTTCGACGTCCTCTTTTTTGGCCCCTGTCAGTGCATTTGCCGGGTCCTTGAGCAGGGCATCAGTGACACCCTTGAACCGCTCTTCCATCGCGCGGGCGCAATACCCGTGCGCGCGCAGATACATCTTGAGCGTCCGTTCGTCGATGACCCTGGCGGCCTCCTGATCCGAGTACCTGACCTGGTCGGCATCGGTGGCGAGGTAGCCGTAGGCGTAGGAGGTGAATCCGCTGCAGGTGGCACGCAGAAGGGGCACGTACTGCGGCAGGGACTCCAGGAGGGATTCGTACGTCTTGAGGCCGAACGGGACCGCCTCACGCACCAACTCGGGGTCGTTGTCCGATGTCATGGAGGTCCCACCCGCCGAGAGGGTGTCGGCCACCATCCGTGTGGCCCTGTTGGAGATGAGTGAGCATCCCGAAACCGAGAGCACCATCGCGACCGCACCAACCGCTCGAACCCATTGAGCTGACATCATCCTGCCCATCATCCTGACCAAGACTTGCAAACCTTGATCCTGCCATATCCCGGTTACAATCCGCACACCCGGAGGGAATCTATGCGAGTGCGAGTAGCCGTTGGTGTGGTCGCTGTGGTTGTATTGAGTGTGTCCGTCAGCGGTCAGCAGGCGGGACATCTGAACCCGATGATCGACCTCCTGGTGGCCAAAAAGCCGATCTTCGGCGTCGGCGTCCCGACGCCGCCTCGGGTGGGTGGCGGCAATCGCGTGGGGGCGGCCGGCACGGCTACACCCACCCCGCCCCCGCCTCCCGCGCCGGCGGCCCCGGTCAAGACCCCGGCGGACCTGGCCAAGGATGCGCTGGCGTATCGCGATGCCGACTACTTTTTCACCGCCAGCATGGAACGCAATATCGATGCAGGCTCCACGTCCGTGGCGGCGTTCCAGGACGCGATTGCAGCCGCCGGACCACAAAGCACCGCCACGCCGCGCCGCCTCATGGTGCCGCTGAGCTCGAAGGCCCCCAATATCTCGCGCGCGGACATGCCGGCTGATCCCGCCAACTACGTCACCAACATCAGCCGGCAGCTCAACGTCGGCGTCTCCAGCGTGTCGTTTGTCGAAGTGGACACCGCTGAAGAATTGCGCCAGGGCATCGCGGCGATGCGCTTCAAGGGCAATGGCGGGGTGCGACCGGAGGACGTCGGTAACGCGCCGAAATACTGGGGCCTCAGCGAAACGGAATATCGCCGCAGGGCGGACGTCTGGCCCCTCAATCCCCAGGGGGAACTCCTCGTCTGGGCCATCATCGAGACCAAGGAAGGTCTCGCCAACGTTCGCGAGATTGCCCAGGTGCCAGGCCTGAGCGTGCTTGTCCCTGGCGCCGGCACCCTTGGCGGGGTGTTTTCCACCACCGGCCCTGACGGGCGTCGCGTGCGAGACGATGCGGGGTGGGAGGCGGCGATTCAGACCGTGCTCGCCGCCTGCAAGGAGGTCAAGCTCGCTTGTGGGTACCCGGTGTCCGAGGCGGACATTGAGACGCGCATGCAGCAGGGCTTCAACGTCGGAATCCTGCAGGCGTTCAACGACGCGGCCTTCCGGGCCGTGAGCAAGGGACGACAGATCGGCGGTCGGTGAGTCGCCCAGGATTGTTCACAGCGAGACATGGAGGAAGAAGTTTTGACTCGTGTTCGTGGCACGATGAGACATGCGCCTTGTCGAATCCATTGATGCCCTGAATGAATTGCTGGC
The DNA here is from genome assembly GCA_046590915.1 of Vicinamibacterales bacterium. GTDB lineage: Bacteria > Acidobacteriota > Vicinamibacteria > Vicinamibacterales > SCN-69-37 > SYFT01. The sequence goes on along the minus strand of JBKJTD010000051.1, from coordinate 3,031 downwards.
TGGGACCTCCCGACGGCCGGCGCTGATCTTCAAGCACAGCCTGAGCTGCGGCACCAGCGCGATGGCCATGGAAGAGATGCAGGATCTGGCCGCCGCTGGGCCGCTTGCGGTGGAGTTGGCGCTCGTGCGGATTCAGGCGGCGCGGGCGGTGTCCGATGCAATTGCGACACGCCTCAAAATCCGGCATGAGTCCCCGCAGGTGCTGCTCGTGCGCGACGGCCTGGTCGTCTGGTCGGCCACACACTGGAACGTGACGGCCGCGACGGTACGTGCAGCGCTGGGGCGACTCGCGTCCGTCCCCGTGTAGCCGAAGCTGAAGCTTCGGCCTCCACTGCGATCCGCTCTAGAATTGACGGTATGTCCGCCACGCCCGAGACTCCGCGTCTCGACTTCATTCGCGAAATCGTCGCCGCCGATCAGCTCTCTCATCGCCACGAGGGGCGAGTGGCGACGCGCTTCCCGCCTGAGCCCAACGGATACCTGCATCTCGGGCACGCCAAATCGATCTGCCTGAACTTTGGTGTCGCGCGCGACTTCGCCGGCACCTGCAACCTCCGGTTCGACGACACCAACCCGGTCACCGAAGACGTCGAATACGTCCGCTCGATTCAGGAGGACGTCGAGTGGCTTGGGTTCACCTGGCAAGACCGACTGTTTTATGCGTCCGACTATTTCGAACGTCTCTACCAATGCGCGGTCCAGCTGATTCAGGACGGCAAGGCGTATGTCGACAGCCTGACGGCCGATGAGATCCGGGAATATCGCGGGACGCTGACGGCACCAGGACGAGAGAGCCCTCATCGCACGCGGTCAGTCGAGGTCAACCTCGACCTGTTCTCCCGCATGCGCGCCGGCGACTTCCCCGACGGTGCCCATGTGCTCCGCGCGAAGATCGACATGGCGTCGCCCAACATCACGATGCGTGATCCGGTGCTCTACCGACTGCGGCGCGCCCATCATCACCGCACGGCTGATGCGTGGTGCATCTATCCGATGTACGACTACGCGCATCCGCTGTCGGATGCGTTTGAGCGCATCACGCACTCACTGTGCACGCTCGAATTTGAAGAACACCGGCCACTGTACGACTGGCTGATTACCCATGTCACCGGTTTGGCCTCGCAGCCGCAGCAGATTGAATTTGCCCGTCTCAATCTCAGTTACACAGTGATGAGCAAGCGCAAGCTGCTGCACCTGGTTACCGACAAACATGTGCACGGCTGGGACGATCCCCGCATGCCGACGTTGTCGGGGGTGCGTCGCCGCGGGTTCACCCCCGAAGCCCTCCGCAGGTTCTGCGACGAAATCGGCGTGGCCAAACGTGAGAACGTGATCGATCTCGGCCTGCTGGAGTTCTGCGTCCGGGAGGACCTCAATACCCGTGCGCCTCGCGCCATGGCCGTGTTGCGGCCGCTCAAACTCGTGATTGAAAACTATCCAGAGGATCAGACAGACACGTTCACGGTCGCCAACCATCCCGACCGTCCTGACCTGGGCACGCGCGACCTGCCGTTTGGCCGGGAGCTCTACATCGAGGCCGATGACTTCATGGAAGATCCACCCAAAAAATTCTTCAGGTTGGCGCCGGGCCGAGAGGTGCGGCTGCGTAATGCGTACTTTGTGACCTGCACAGGGGTCGTCAAGGATGCGGGCGGGGTGATCACGGAAATCCGATGCACATACGATCCTGCCACCAAGGGCGGCGATGCGGCTGATGGGCGCAAAGTGAAAGGCACCCTGCACTGGGTGTCGGCGGCACATGCGGTGAGTGCTGAAGTGCGATTGTATGACCGCCTCTTTACAAGTGAGACGCCGGGGTCAGGGGAGACCAACTTCCTGGATCAGATCAATCCGAACGCCCTGGAGGTGATCACCGGCTGCAAACTGGAGCCGTCGCTGGGCGCCGCGGTGCCGGGCGCGCGCTTCCAGTTCGAACGCCTCGGATATTTCTGCGTGGATCCCGACTCCACGACGGGTCAGCCGGTATTCAACCGGACCGTGACACTCAAAGACAGTTACAAGCCGGCCGTCGTTTAACGGGACTGGTTTCGCAGGACTGGGCCACCCTGCCCGTGCACCAACGCGGCCGTCAGAATCACGGCGGCGGTATTGATGTTGGGCGCACCGGTCGGCGCGTGCGTTCCTTCGTACACGCCTGAATCCCAGCCGCCAGGCGCGCGCGCGCGCGCCACGACGCGCACCGTGAGGTCGGTGTACGCGCTCGGTCGCAGGACGTGCCAGCCAAACGCCGCCTTGGCACTGACCCAACGCGGGCCATCCACCACGGCGCGACGGTCCTGCACATCAACTCCAAAGGCTTTGCCGTTGGTGAACGCGCAATAGTAATAGAAAAAATGCGGGGCGGCGTCCACGGCATCTTCTCCCGCAAGAGTGACGACACCGGTCCTGCGGTACCGTGCTTCCTGCACACGCAGAAACTGCAGCGCGAACTGCTCGGTCTCCACATCCCACCCCAGCTCGAGCCCCATCACGACAAGCGGATCACTGGTGATGCGATCGCCTCCTCGAATGTCGCCTGGCAGGGGCAGGTCCATGACGGTGACTGGAATGCTGTTTTCGTGCAGCCGCAGTGCCCGCGATGGTGATGCCCCCCAGAGGGCAAATCCATGCGCGGCATATTGCTCGTATCCGATCCGGCCTTCCTGGTACCGCCTGGGCTGACCCGCCTGGTCGAGATCCTCGCCGTGCAGATACCCGCCTGTGACAATCCGCTCCATCGTCAACCGTTGCGCAACCGTCGTCGCCGCGTCGCGAAGCCGGGGTTGATGCTCCGCGAGGATCTTCAACCAGACCAGCAGTCGACCAATGTCGAGCGCCGACCACCCGAAACCGCGCGACGATGGCCGTCCATCGGGACCGACCATCCGCCCCGTCCTGGTCGAATACAGCTTGTTGAACGCGCCATTGTCAAACAGGGCAACGGTCGTGAGTGTGTTCAACGCCCTGGCAATGCGGCGGTCATAGTCACTGTACGCCGCACACGAATTGAAGCTGCTGAGCACCAGTGACT
>JBKJTD010000454.1:0-5624 GCA_046590915.1 Vicinamibacterales bacterium | reverse complement strand
TCGAACAAGTGGTCGACGTGCGAAGACAGGAGCAGGCCATTTTCTCCGGAGAGGCGCTCCGTGTCCGTTGCCGTTTTCCAGGGCTTGATGTGGCTGGCCCTCAAATGTTTAGGATCGGTCACGCCCGTCACTCGGCAACTCTCTTCGACGAGAAGAACATTCGCTCGAAATACCCCTTGTCCACGCCTCGCCTTGATCAATTGTTCCCTGAAGGTCGGGCCAAGACTTGGCAGGGCTAACGAATCGTCCGGATATTCCTCGTCTGGTGTATTCGGAAATCCGGTTACTGATGCCAGGGCCTCTTCGTATTGATCGAAGCCAATCAACTGAATCAGGGCGTGAGCAAGTTGCTCTGGAACCGCGGCGAGGTAGACCGACTGCAGGCCATTCCCACTGTGCTGAAGCGGCGAATATTTCGTCGGAAGAAGGGGGCGCAACACGTCAATGTGGTCTTTGGGTCGAATTGGCCGATCAAATTCGCAGTAGAAGACAGGAACAAACCACCCTTCCTTTGACCAGTTCATTCCTGCCGCGCCAAAGTTTGGCTTCGGTCCAGTCTGGGCTCGCCCAACGACGACGGATAGGGCTTGAATCCTCGTATCGTTGAAGGAGAAGACAACGTCCCCAGGTTCCAGCAGGCGCATGTTGTCGTAGAACTCGTTGCGAGCCCCATCGGTACGTGTCTTGGGAGACCAAAGGAAGTTCCCCTTAAGCTCCTTGTCGTACGTTTGGTTCTGGTTGACCCACCAGTAGCGCACGCTGAGATTATTGCCCAGATACACACGCGAGACGCCCGGAGCCTCGGCCTTCAGCGGGTGGGTGGATTCGTGTGCTGCCCGACTGCGAGTGATGCGAGGGTGTAACGCAAAAAGCGGCATGAAAGGGGGAGACACCGCGTGGGGCTGGGGGTCCCCACGCGCTGGACGAAGGACGATGTCCCTGGAGTGCCGCTTTTTCCGCATCATCGAGCCGGAAGGCAGCACACGAATCCAGCCACCCGCTGAAGGCTCGGTGCGGAGCTGATACCTGCTACTTGAGTGGCTTGAACTTCACACCGGGCGAAAATTCCCAGGAGTGTTTCGGACGGTAGATGCCGACATCCTTGATGCGGGACTTCACGCGGAAGGTGTGGAGCAGGCGATGGTAGTCGTAGGGGGCGCCGTCGCGTTTGTGCACGGCCACGTCGAGTTTGTAGGTGCCTTCGACCAGATCCAATGAGTCGATCACCATGGTGACCTTCTGGTCGCCCTCAAGACGATCGGCCTCAAACTCTTCGAGGTCCGTGTTCGTGCCGTACACCGAGACACCATCAGCCGTGAAGATACCGATGCCAAACACGAAGTCGCGCACAGGGTTTGTGGCGCGAATGCCGAGGGTGACGCGCATCGGCTCACCCGTATGAAACACCTGCGTTGTCTGACCATCGGCAGCTTCAAACGCCACCGATGTAATCTCCACGCCGCCCGATCCCCACCGGCCTTCACCGGCGCGGTTCATGTCGGTCGAGACCTCAGTGGCGTCAACGGGCCCCACCTTCGCCACGGCTTCGGTGGGCAAGCCCGCTGAACCTTCCAAGTCGCCTGCTCCCAGGCGCGCCTTCTCATCCGACGCTTTGAGGAAGCGTTCTTCCTGGCGGGCCACATCGGTGACGTAGGTGCCAACCACGCGCGTCGGATCGCCCTCAGCCTTCTTTTCACCGGCGTCGAGCCACACCGCTTCATCGCAGAACCGCTCGACCAGGCCGAGCGAGTGCGTGACAAGAAGAATCGTCTTGCCGCGGCGCTTGAACTCGCCGAACTTGTCGAGGCACTTATGCGTGAATCCTTCGTCGCCGACGGCCAGCACTTCGTCCACGAGCAATACGTCCGGGTCCACGTGGATCGCGACGGCGAACCCGAGCCGCATATACATGCCGGACGAATACGTCTTGACCGGCGCGTCGATGAACTCCGTGAGCTCGGCAAACTCGACGATTTCGTCGAATCGTTTGTGGATCTCCTTCTTGGAGAGACCCAGCATGATGCCGTTGATGAAGACGTTTTCACGGCCGGAGATCTCCGGGTGGAAGCCGGCACCAAGTTCGATCAGTGCGGAAATGCGGCCTTCGACTGCGACCGTGCCCTCGGTTGGCTTGGTGATGCCGGCCACGAGCTTCAGCGCGGTGCTCTTGCCTGATCCGTTGCGGCCCACCACGCCGTAGGTGCAGCCCTTCGGCACACTGAACGACACGCTCTTGAGGGCCTGAAACGTCTCTTCCGGTCGAAGCTGACGAACAAGATCGCCTGACAGCAGTGCACTCTTCAGCGTGGAGAACTGACGCCCTCCATACCGGCGGTACGTCTTCGACACGCTGGTGAGTGTGATGGCCGGCGAACTCACACGGCCTCCGCAAACGAGTCACGCAGGCGGTCAAAGACCCAGTAGGCGGCAAAAAACAGAACCACTGACGCGCCGCCCAGGGCAAGCAGCCACCACTTGTGACCGAAGTCTCCTCGAAAAAAGAGAATCTCCTGATACGAGATCGCCAGGTGCGAGAACGGATTAAGGTCGAAGTAGAACTTGTAGTTCGCGAATCGATCATCCGCATACCAGTAGATGATCGGTGTCGCAAAGAACCAGAACGTCAACAGGTTCGCGACGAGATCCTTGACGTCACGGAAGTGCACCGCCAGCGCAGACAGCACCAGTGAGAGGCTGATCGTAAAGACGAGCTGGACGGCTACCACGACCAGAAACCATGGCAACTGGGCCCAGTCCGGCACCACGCCGTACCACGCCATAAATGCCGCGAGGATGGGCAGGCCAAAGACAAAGTGAATCATGTTGCCCAAGACCGTCACGATGGGAAGAACTTCCGCAGGAAACAGCACCTTCTTGATCAGGTTGCCCCCGGAGATCAGTGATCCAGTCGCTTCGTTCAGGGACGATTGAAACCATGTCCAGGGAAGCAACGCCGTGAACATGAATACGGCGTAGGGCTGCGTGTCGGGCGATTTGTTTTCCAGGAGATAGGTGAACACGAAGTTGTAGATCAGCAACAACATCAAGGGGTTCACGAATGACCAGAAGAACCCGAGAAAACTGCCGCGATATCGCGCCTTCAGGTCTCGCGCGACCAGGCTCTGAATGAGTCCACGGTACCGCACAAGATTCCTGAGGTTGTCGATCATTTCATCTGCACCAGGATCACGGTAATGTTGTCGGGGCCACCACCCTTATTGGCCGCATCGATCAGGGCGGCGGCCAATGGTCCAAGGTCCTTGGGTCCACGGTCCACGGTTCGTTCGTTCAGGAGCTTCTCGATATCTTCGAGGGACACCACGGACGACAAACCGTCGGAGCAGATCATCAACAAGTCGCCTGGCTGTGTCGTGACATCAGAGATCTCGACTTCTGGATCGTCGCCGCCTGAGATCGCGCGCGTGACGACGTTGCGCCACGGGTGGCGCTGGGCGTCTTCATCGGTCAAAAGGCCTGAACGGACCTGCTCGCCGACCCAGGAGTGATCGTGGGTGAGCTGCTGAAGGCGCTTGTTGCGAAGCAGATACACGCGCGAGTCGCCCACATGTGCAACGTGGGCGCGGCCATCGGAACCCAAGAGGACCGCTGCAGCGGTGGTGGCCATGCCTTTGAGCGCCACATCCGCAGCGATGGCGGCAGCAACCCGATGGTTCGCCAGACGAAAGGCCGCAATGAGGCGGTTGGCCTCAAGCGATTTCGCCATTTCGTAGGGAAAGGGCCAGGTCTGATTGAGGTCGGCGTCACGCGTGTCGTGAATGAACGACTCGATCACTTCGACCGTGAGCCCGGAGGCGACCTCGCCGGCCTCGTGACCGCCCATGCCGTCCGCGACGACATACAACCCGAGGTCAGGGCGTTCGCGGAAGGCATCCTCGTTGCTCTCCCGGCGTAAACCCGTATGGGTGACGGCGGCTGACGACACCTCAGCCATCACTCTCAGCGTCGTCGTGCGTACTGCGACACCTGGAGGCGCGTGATGGCGCGCAACAACGCGAGGCGCGCGCGCTCGTAGTCCGCTTCGTTGCCGGCACGTGCGACCTGCGCGAGGTTCTCTTCGGCGCGGAGCTTGGCCGCCTCCGCGCGTGCGAGATCGATATCGTCGGCTTTCTCGGCGATGCGCGCGAGAATCGTGACGCGATCGGGCAGAATTTCCGCAAAGCCGAAACCGACGAAGCCGTAGAACTTCTCGGTGCCCTTGCGGTACCACATCGGTCCGACCTTCAATGCCACCAGCATCGGCGTGTGGCCGGGCAGCACCCCGAGGAATCCTTCCTCGCCAGGCAACTGCAGTTCGTCCACTTCCTCGTGGGCGATCATGCGCTCCGGTGAGACGAATTCAAGTCGCATTACTGTTTCTTCGACCGCTCGAGGACTTCGTCAATCGTACCGGCCATGTAGAACACCTGCTCAGGGATATCGTCGTGCTGACCGGCGACGATTTCCTTGAACCCGCGCACCGTCTCGGCGATGGGCACGTATGCGCCCTTGAGACCGGTGAATTGTTCGGCGACGAAGAACGGCTGCGACAGGAACTTCTGGATCTTGCGGGCGCGCGAGACCGTGAGCTTGTCGTCCTCTGACAGCTCGTCAATACCGAGAATCGCGATGATGTCCTGCAGGTCCTTGTAGCGCTGCAGAATCTGCTTCACGGCGCGAGCCGTGTTGTAGTGTTCGTCGCCGATGACGCGCGGATCAAGAATGCGCGACGTGGACGCGAGCGGGTCAACGGCCGGGTAGATGCCGAGTTCAGCAATCGCACGCGACAGGTTCGTCGTCGCGTCGAGGTGAGCGAACGTCGTCGCAGGCGCGGGGGCGGTGTAGTCGTCGGCGGGCACGTAGATGGCCTGCACCGAGGTGATCGATCCCTTGCGGGTGGACGTGATGCGTTCCTGCAACTCACCCATTTCCGACAGCAGCGTCGGCTGGTAACCGACGGCCGACGGCATACGGCCGAGCAGTGCCGACACTTCGGAACCGGCCTGTGTGAAGCGGAAGATGTTGTCGATGAACAGGAGCACGTCCTTGTTCTCGGCGTCGCGGAAGTACTCGGCCACAGTCAGGCCCGAGAGCGCCACGCGCAGACGCGCTCCCGGCGGCTCGGTCATCTGTCCGTAGACAAGTGCGGCGCGCGACTTGGAGGCGTCGTTCGGATCGATAACGCCGCTCTCCTGGAATTCCAGCCAGAGGTCGTTGCCTTCACGCGTCCGTTCGCCGACGCCGGCAAACACCGACACGCCGCCGTGTTTGGTGGCAATGTTGTGAATCAGTTCCTGAATGATGACCGTCTTGCCGACGCCCGCACCACCGAAGAGACCGATCTTTCCTCCCGTGAGGTACGGCTCGAGCAGGTCAACGACCTTGATGCCCGTCTCGAACATCTTGAGCTCGGTGGACTGCTCTTCGAGTTTTGGCGCCTCGCGGTGAATCGGCCAGCGCAGCTCGCTCTTGACCGGACGATCCGGAAAGTCGACAGGCTCGCCAAGCACGTTCAGCACGCGACCAAGTGTCTCGGGACCGACGGGCATCGAAATGGGTCCGCCCTGGTCGGTGGCCGTCATGCCGCGCTGCAGACCGTCGGTCGGCTTCATCGCGACCGTGCGCAC
>JBKJTD010000398.1:0-2559 GCA_046590915.1 Vicinamibacterales bacterium | reverse complement strand
ATGACGGCACCGAGGTATCAGGAAGTCACCGCAACCGACATCCCGGACATCGTCGATGACGATGGCACGAGGGTGAAGGTGGTGGTGGGCAACTTCTGGGGGAAGAAGGGACCGGTGGACGGCATCGCGGCCGACCCGATCTACCTGGACGTGTCGGTGCCGCCCAACAAGCGCAAGACGTTGCCGGTCGAGACGACGCGTCATGCGTTTGCGTATGTGTTCGCGGGTTCCGGGAGTTTCCGCGACGCCTCAGCGCCGCAAGGCGTGCTCACGGACACGACGGGCACCGACATCGACGACACCCCAATCCTCGACCTCACGGGCAACCGATCGCTGATCCTGTTCGATCGTGGAGACGAGGTGACCGTGCAGGCCGGGCCTGAAGGTGTGCGGTTCCTGCTGGTCTCGGGCAAGCCCCTCGGTGAACCCATCGCGTGGCACGGGCCGATTGTGATGAACACACCGGATGAAATCCAGGAGGCGCTCTACGACCTCCGCTCTGGGACGTTCATCAAGTAGGCGAAGTCCGCCGTAGCTCCGCAGGAGCGGAGGAGGATGGCGTGGGGGGCGTGATCAGTGTCTGTAACGCAGCAGGTCTGTCGCCGGGGGGGTGCCGCCGACCAGTCGAATCTGGGAGGCGAGCTGCCCCCGGTGATAGGTCGCGTGGTTGGCGACGTGCTGCAGCAGAAACCCCAGTCTCGCTCGATCGATATCTCCGTTGATGCGCGTGAACACGATCTCGCGATCGAGATCCTCGTCGCCCAGCCCGTCGAGAAACTCTTCGCGCTGCGAGTGAATGCGGCGCCACTCCTCCCGAATTTCGTCGACCGACCCGTTGGCCCACGTCGGCCAGCCGCGCGGACTCTCCCCCGTCCATCGGCACAACCAGACCCAGTCGGCCGCCGCCAGATGGCCCCACGTATCGCGGATGCACGAAAAGCTCCCGCCGACAGGCCGGAAGGTCTGTTCGGGTGTGAGCTCGACGACGCAATCAAACACGAGCTCATTGGCCCACTTGGTGTAGTCAAAGAGCAAGCGGATATCCGGCAGCGTCATGACACTAGGCTAACGCTGTTTCGTTTTCACAACGAGCAATGGAGTTTTTTTTCAAAAACCACGACAGCTCTGAGCCCTCCATGGCTCGTTGTGAAACTACTTCTTCGAGCGGGTGAACCAGATCACCAGGAACGTCACGTAGAGCACGGCGGCGCCGATGAGAATGTACACAGCGCCGGGCAGGATGCGGAAGATCTGCTCTGCGAGATAGGCCTGCGCAAAGCAGAGCGGGGCCATCCCGACAAACGTGCCGAGCGCCACGCGCCAGACGGGCACACCAATGGCGCCGGCGGCGTACGACACCAGGTCAGAAGATGTCAGCGGGTTGAGCCGCAGGAGGAGGATCACCCACAGGCCCTTTTCACGAATCGTATTGACGCGACCATTCAACCGCGTGCCCTCGATGCGACGCGTGATCGCCTCTTCGCCCAGCGTCCACCCAACAGCACAGGCTATGGCCGCACCAATCGTGTTGCCAATGAGCGATAGAAATCCCCCCTGGAATCCACCGAAGAGGGCACCGGCTGGCGCATAGAGCAGGGTGCCGGGAATCGGTGCGATCAGCACCTCAGCGACCACGGCCACCACATACACGACCGGCGCAAGCGCGCCCCACCGGAACAGGGCCTGCCGCAGGGCCTCCAAGGAGGCTTCGTTGTCGCCCAGCAGCCCAGCACCCTCGGTCAGCACGCGAATCAGGCCACCTGAGAACCACGAATAGGCGGCGTAGCCCAGAATCGCTGCAAACAGACTCAGGACAAAAATCGATCGACTGCGGTCATTCAGGGACAACCTGGACCCCGGTTTATCCGTCTCATCCTGGCGTGCTCAATATCAAATTCGCGCTCCGGACCCTGTTCAAGACGCCATTTGTCACGACCATCGCGGTCCTGTCGCTGGCATTTGGCATCGGGGCCAATACGGCGATCTTCTCACTGTTCAACCAAATATTGCTCAAGCCTCTGCCGGTAAGCGCTCCTGACGAATTGGTCAACCTCAGCGCGCCGGGGCCCAAGCCGGGGTCCCAGTCGTGCAGTCAGGCAGGCGATTGTGACGCGGTCTTCAGCTACGCGATGTTCCGCGATCTCCAGAAAGAGACACGGGTCTTCTCTGGACTTGCGGCGCACCGTGGGTTTGGCGCCAACCTGTCATACCAGGGCCAGACGCAACACGGCGAAGGCATGCTCGTCTCTGGCAGCTACTTTCCGACGCTGGGACTCGCGCCCGCGCTCGGCCGCCTGATTGGTCCTGGTGATGACACCGCCGTCGGCTCCTCCCCCATCATTGTCCTCGCACACGACTATTGGGTGACGCGGTTTGGCTCTAGTCCGGACGTGCTCAACGCGTCGATCATCGTCAACGGCCATAGCCTGGTGATCGTGGGCGTGGCTCCTGAAGGCTTCACGGGCACGACGCTTGGCGCGCGGCCGCGCGTGTTTGTGCCGATCACCATGCGAGGCCTGCTCGACAACAACTTCACCGACTGGGACAACCGACGGAGTT
>JBKJTD010000375.1:0-11079 GCA_046590915.1 Vicinamibacterales bacterium | reverse complement strand
TCAGCGGTGATCCGGCCAAGCTGTATTTCACGCGCACCAGCCGCGACCTCAAGCGTATTGATGTCGTGGAAGCAGACGGCTCGACCGGTGAGCCTCGGATCGCCGTGCAGGAGCGCTCTAACACCTACATCGAAATCCAGCCGCTGCGCCTGCTGAATGGTGGCAAGGAGTTCATTCACTGGTCGGAGAAGGACGGGTGGGGGCACTACTACCTGTTTGACGCCGCCGGCAAACAGATTCGCCAGCTGACGCAGGGTGAATTTGTCACCGCGGGTATCGTCGCGGTCGATGAAAAAAACCGGTTCCTGTACTTCCACGCCGTTGGACGTGAACCCGGCGAAGATCCGTATTACCAGCACCTCTATCGTGTGCACCTGGACAGCGGCGACCTGAAGCTGATCACGCCCGGCAACGCGTCGCACTCCGCGAGCATGGACGACAAGGCCCTGTGGGTCGTCAGCAACGCGTCGCGCGTCGATATGGCGCCCGAATCGGTGCTCTACGACGCCGCCGGCGCCAAGGTGATGGACCTTGAAAAAACCGATGTGTCGGCGCTTCTCGCCGCCGGGTTCAAATACCCCGAACCGTTCTCGGTCAAGGCCGACGATGGCATCACGGATCTGTATGGAGTGATGTACAAACCCTTCGACTTCGATCCGAACAAGCGGTATCCCATCATCGAGTTTGTTTACCCGGGGCCCCAGACCGAAAGTGTCACCAAGACGTTTTCACCGCGCGGCGCCAATGTGATGCTCGCGCAGTTCGGCTTCATCGTCATCGAAGTCGGCAACCGTGGAGGTCACCCGCAGCGGTCGAAGTGGTACCACAACTTCGGATACAACAATCTGCGCGACTACGGACTCGCTGACAAAAAGGCGGTCGTGGAGCAGCTCGCAAAGCGGCATGCGTGGATCGATCCGAACCTGGTCGGCATTTATGGCCACTCCGGTGGGGGATTCATGTCAACGGCGGCGATGCTGGTGTACCCCGACTTCTTCAAGGTGGCCGTCTCCACCGCCGGCAACCACGACAACAGCGTGTACAACCGCTGGTGGAGTGAGAAGCACGATGGCGTCATGGAGCGTGAGAAAGACGGCGAGGTCACGTTCGAGTATGACGTGGACAAGAATCAGGATCTGGCGAAGAACCTCAAGGGCAAGTTGTTGCTGATGCATGGTGACATCGACAACAACGTCCATCCGGCCAACACGCTGCGGGTGGTGGACGCGTTGATTCGTGCGAACAAGCGGTTCGACATGTACATGATCCCGGGCAAACGTCACGGCTTCGCCGACGCCGGCGATTGGGTGAACGTGGTGCGCGCGGATTATTTTGCGCGGCATCTGCTCGGCTGGTCGCCCACCGAGACGGACATCTTCGAGTTGCAGCGGGAACTGGCAATCAGGCGATGAGTCCAGTGGTCCAGGGGTCCAGGAGTCCAGGGGTTCGCCTGCGCAGCGGGGGCCTGGGATTTTTGGGCCTCTGGATCTGTGTGGTCCTCCTGGCGGGTACGGCGTGTGGCGGCGCGACCTCGTCTCCGATTCGCGACGGTGCGCCATCCTGGTCGCCTGACGGGCGGCAGGTCGCGTTTTATTCGGAGGTCAACGGCAGGCCCGCGGACCTGTATGTCATCAACGTCGATGGCACCGGCCTTCGCCAGCTCACCGACACCCCGGTCGCCGAAGGGTACCCGGCGTGGTCTCCTGACGGCACGCAGATCGCGTTTGAGTCCCACACGGCGGACGGCAACTTCGACGTCTACGCCATGCGCGCTGAAGGCTCGGACCCTCGTCGCCTGACGACACATCCCAAACGTGACGTCGGGCCGGCCTGGTCTGCTGACGGAAAGACGATCGCGTTCATGTCGGATCGGGATGGCAAGGAGTTCAACGTGTACGCGATGGCCGCTGACGGATCCTCAGTGGAGCGGTGGACCGAAGGGGCCACCGATTGGTTTCCGCAGTTCGCACCCGGTGGCGGACGCGTGGCGTTCCATCGAGGGAACGACGTGCAGGTACTGGACCTGGCCACTCGCCAGATCCGTGCTTTGACACAGGCGCCCGACAACGGGATGTATCCCACCTGGTCGCCTGATGCGGCCCGGCTCGCCTTCATGAGCTGGCGTGGTGGGCCGACGGCGGTGTACACGATGAATGCCGACGGAACCGATCAGCGGCAGCTGGTCCGAATGTCGGTGGGCAGCGCGATCGACCCCCGGTGGTCGCCCGACGGGGCGTCCATCCTTTTTGTGCACGTTCCGGAACAGGCGGCCGATGAGGCTCAGGCCGGGACCCAGAGCCGGCAGATTTACGTCGCGGACGTGAAAACCGGCTCAATCCGGCGTTTGCGGTAGTGTGGCGACCAAAAGAGTCCGATAAAAAATGAGATTCGTCTCATTCTTTTGATAGGATCAATCGCGACAAGACGACCGTGGCACCAGTTGTAACTCTCCCCGTTTCGCTCGAAGACATGGAAGTCGGCATGATTGCCCGCTTCCACGCCACTGATCTCGATTCGGACGCGTGTCATCAGCTGCGCGCCCTCGGCCTGACCTCCCAGTGTCAGCTTCGACTCTGCAAAAAAGGCGAACCGTGCATCGTGCAGGTCCGCTCGACCCGCATCGGCTTGTCGAATGAAGTGGCCAAGCGCATCTTTGTGATGCCCCTCATTCCGAGCTGCTGAGATGACCGCGTTTGACGCGGCGGCCCTCGACACCGGGCGCCGGGTGTCTGTGGCGCTTCTCGGTAATCCCAATACCGGCAAAACCACACTGTTTAACCGGTTGTGCGGCGCGCGCGCCAAGACCTCCAACTTCCCCGGCACCACCACGGCCATGCGTGTTGGCCGCAGCACCGTGGCCGGGCATCCGATTGATGTCATCGATCTGCCCGGCCTGTATTCACTTGGCGGCGAGTCCCCAGAATCCACGATCGTCCGTCGTGTGCTGCGCGGACCGATGGCCGATCGCCCCGACGCGGTCATTGCGATCGTTGACGCGGCAAACCTTGTGCGCAATCTTGTACTCGTCGGGGAAGTGCTTACCTACGACGAACCAGTGATCGTCGTGCTGAACATGGTGGACCTGGCGGAGCGTCTCGGTCAGCGCCTTGACGTGGGGGCGCTGTCTCGACGACTCGGGGTTCCGGTGGTGCCGATGGTGGCGTCCAAAGGTGTCGGGCTCGACGCGTTGCGTCGGGCGATCGACGAACTGCCGCCTCCGGGCACACGCCTGCGGCCCGCTGACCTTCCCGCGCCGGATGCCACGATTGAACAAGTCACCGAATGGGCCGATCGTGTGCTGGCGGCCGTGTATCCGGGCGGCGCCCCGGCAGCGATGCTGGATGCAAAAACCGAACGGGTCGATCGGATGCTGACCCATCCGGTGACCGGCACCCTGGTGTTCCTGGCAGTGATGGGCGCGCTCTTCTGGACGCTGTTCGCGCTGGCGAGCACGCCCATGGACCTGATCGAACTCACGTTTGCCTCACTGGGATCCGGCGTGAGCGCCGTGATGCCCGAAGGGCCGCTTCGCGATCTCGTGATCGATGGCGTCATCGGCGGCATCGCCGGCACGGTGGTGTTTCTGCCGCAGATTTGTCTGCTGTTCTTCATGATCAGCCTGCTGGAGGACACCGGCTACCTCGCGCGGGCGGCCTTTGTGAACGACCGCATCTTCCGCCGGTTTGGTCTGCCGGGCCATGCGTTTGTGCCGCTTCTCACCGCGCACGCATGTGCATTGCCGGCGATTATGAGTACGCGACTCATTCCGGACCGCCGCGATCGCCTCGCGACGATTCTGGTGGCGCCGTTCATGAGCTGCTCGGCCCGGCTTCCGGTGTACGTGCTGTTGACGACACTGCTGTTTGCCGACAACAAGGCGCTGGCAGGCCTCGCGTTTGCAGGCTGTTACCTTCTGGGTTCGGCCGCAGCATTTGCAACCGCGTGGTTGTTCAGCCGTACGGTGTTGCCCGGTCGTCCTCGCCAGATGATGCTGGAACTGCCGACGTATAAACGACCGTCGTTGACCAACGCCTTGATGACGGCCCGCGATCAGGGCCTGGCGTTCCTGCAGACAGCCGGCACCGTCATCGTCGCCATCTGCATCGTCATGTGGTGGCTCAGCGCGTATCCCAGGGTGGATGAGCCAGGTGAGGCCAGGGCGCTTCGTTCACAAGCGTCTGTGGCTGAGCCCGCGCAGGCCGATGCACTCCACGCCGAGGCTGATCGGCTGCATGCGAAAGCCGGCCAAGCCGGAAGTTTCGCGGGGCAGGTCGGACGGGCGATTCAGCCGGTGTTTGCGCCACTGGGTTACGACTGGCAGTTGACCGTGGGTGTGCTCACCAGTTTCCTTGCCCGTGAAGTCTTTGTCTCCACCATGTCAGTGCTCGTGGGCGGCGGAGCGGAGGCCGAACCGGAGGAAGGCGTGATGCAGCGCATTCGCACCATGACGCGCGAAGACGGGTCGCTGGTGTTCACACCGGCGACTGCCGCCAGTGCGCTCGTATTTTTTGTCCTCGCGATGCAGTGCCTGCCGACTCTGGCGGTCACGCGCAAAGAAACCGGCCGCATCAAATACGCCGCGGTTCAATTGGCATACATGTCGAGCCTCGCGTACATCACGGCCCTGGTGGTCTACCAGAGTCTCAGGGCGTTTGGAGTGTCGTGATGTTTTCGACCTGGCAGGATGTCGTGGTGGCGCTGGTCGCGCTTGGTGCCGCAGTCACTGTGATCTGGCGCACGCTTGGCGCGTGGTCAGATTCGGCACCCGGTGCCGGCGGGACGCCGGGGTGTGATCATTGTGCGGTGACGAAGACGCGCTCACAAAATGAGCCAATGGGCCAATGAGCCAATGGGGCAATGAAGAGCGTTGCGTCACGCTGTATTCATTGCCTCATTGCCTCATTGCCTCATTACCAGCGTTAGCGCATATCGTTGAGCAGCGGATCGCGGCGCACGGTGAGAGAGCTGACGTAGGTTTGTCCGCCCGCCGTCAGGGTGACCTTGTAGGTGCCCGGTTCAATTTGCCCGCCACCACCGCCGCCACGTCCACCACCACCGCCCCCGCCGCGTCCGGCTGGCGCGGCGGCCTGATTGCTGGCAACCAGACACGCTGCAGGAGCACCGCCGCCTCGTCCTCCGCCTCCACCGGCGCCCGCCGGGCCGGCCGGCGCTGCGACGACACCCCCGGGGGGATTCCAGCGCATCGCCCACTCGATACGGTTGATCCCCTCCCGCGCGGGGAACGAGGCGGCGCACGTGTTGCGGCCCGTGATGTCGGACACCTCAACACGGACTTCTCCGGAGATGCTGCGTCCGAGGTGGTAGGCGATCCGCGCATTGCGGGACGGATTCTGTCCGACGAACGATATCTCCCCACCGTTGTGCTGCGGCTGAATGGCCAGCCACTGTGTGGCCACCGGACTCTGGAACAGATGTGCGGGCGCCTTCTGCACCTCGGCGGTCAGCTGCTGCAGCGGTGAGATGTCGTCCATGATCCAGAGGCCGCGGCCATGAGTGCCGGCAATCAAGTCGCCATCACGGGGATGAATCAGCAGGTCGTGCACGGCGACGGTCGGCATATTGTTGTTGAGCCGCTGCCACGACTGCCCACCGTTCACTGAATAAAACGCCGCGAACTCCGATCCTGCAAACAGCAGATCAGGATTTGTGGTGTCCTGCTTGACGACGTACATCGGGTGGCCGTCGGGCAGGTTGTTGGTGATGTTCGTCCACGTCTTGCCGAAGTCGGTGGTTTTGTAGACGAACGGCTTGTAGATCGCAAACCGGTGCGCCGTGACTGTGGCGAACGCCGTGCCGTTGGTGTGTTTCGAGGCTTCGACGCGGCTGACCCAGATGTCGGGGCGGGGATTGCCCGGCAGGGTTGCCGTTCCCACCTTCGCCCAGGACTTACCGTAGTCGCGCGTCACCTGGATGTTGCCGTCGTCGGTGCCGATCCAGATCTGGCCCGGCTCGATGAGCGACTCCGAGATCGTGATGATCGTCGCGTGATACTCGGCGCCCCCGCCTGGGTTTTCGTCCGGCGTCATGCCACCCGACAGCCGGCTGGTGCGCTCAGGATCGTTTTGCGTGAGGTCGGGACTGATCAGCCGGTAACTCGCACCGCCGTCGAGCGACATGATGAGGTGGTTGGAGCCAATCATGATCGCGCGCGGATTGTGCGGCGAGAGGATGAACGGCGTGGACCAGTTGTAGCGCAGCGGTCCCATCTGCGCCGGTTGCACGCCCCAGTTGGCGGCGTCGGCCTTTTTCTCCATCTCGGGCGTGATGTATTCGTCCCAGTTGGTGATGTTGGTCTTGCTCGGGCGTACGTTCGTCCGCTGGCGCGTCTCGGCATCCGATCGACCGATGTTGCCTCCTTGTCGATCCGGTTGGGACTCCGAGTAGATGTTTCGATAGTTGGTCGGGTCCTGTTGTGTGTGATACCCGTCACCGCCGGAGATGTTGAACCAGTCGCTCAGGTAGATGCCCTGTGCCCGCGTGGCTGAGGGGCCGCATGAGCTACCCGCGTCCTGCAGACCGCCGCAGACGTAGTACGGCTCGCGCATGTCCGCCGAGATTGCGTAGTACTGGGTCACATTCAGGTTCTCGAAACGGATATCGGTCGCGCCATCGTCGTGCGTGAGATTGAGCCCGCCGTCGCTGCCGATGTAATACCGGTTCTTGTTGTGCGGGTCATGCCACATCGCGTGCCAGCAGTGGCCACCGTTGCCGCCCCCGCCTCCCACAAACGTCTTGCCCCCGTCGCGCGACCGCCGATAAGCGATGTTGTAGCTGAACACGTACTTGTCATCGAGCGGACTGATGCCGATGTGGTTGTAGTAGAACGGCCGCGTCAGGTAGCGGTCAAGGAACGTCCACGTATCTCCGCCATTTTCGGAACGGTAGATTCCTGCGCCGAGCTTGGTCATGTCGGTGTATTCGGGATTCGGGGTGCCGCCACCACCTCGTCCACCCTGGGCCGCCGCAGGCTGCCCAGGTGCGGGGATTGTGGCCGACGGCTGGAATCCGTGTTCGATGTGCGCCATCACCACTTTTGGATTCGAGCGTGCGATCGCCAGACCAATCTTGCCCATGTCTCCCTGGGGCAGCGTGTTGGTGAGTTTGCGCCAAGACCGGCCTCCGTTGGTGCTCTTGAAGAGGCCGCTGTTGGGGCCGCCGCTGTTGAGCCGCCACGGATACCGAATCCGCTGCCAGAACGACACGTAGAGGATGTCCGGATTGGACGGGTCCATGACCATGTCGATGGCCCCGGTCTGCGGATCGTTGGGCAAGCCGTCCGTCAGCTTGTTCCATGTCTTGCCGCCATCGGTGGTCTTGAACAGGCCCCTTGAACCGACGGGTCCGTAGATGTTGCCGATCGCGGCGACGTAGACCGTGTTGACGTCCTTCGGATGGAGCGCAATCTTTCCAATATTGAATGTGTCGGCCAAGCCGACGTTTTCAAATGTCGCGCCTCCGTCAGTGGACTTGTACACGCCATCGCCCCAGGCAGCGGAGTTGCGTCCGCACTCTTCCCCGGTACCGACCCAGATGATGTCCGGATTGGTCTGATTGATCTTGACGTCACCAATGGACGCCGCGGCGTATTGATCAAAGATCGCGTCCCACGTGATGCCGCCGTTCTTCGACTTGAACACACCGCCTGACGCGGAGGCCACAACGACGTGGGCCCAGTCGCTCTCCAGGGCATCGACTGACGAGATGCGGCCGACCAGGTTGGCATTGCCGATATTGCGCCAGCGCAAATCCTGAATCAGAGGATCGCCGTTGGAGGGTTGTGCGGACAGGTGAGCGCCGCTGGATGTCAGGGCGACGACCACCGCCAACGTGGCGGCGGTGAGGACACCTCTCCGGTGCAGGGCAGGGTGGGGCATTGGGACACGACCTCCGGGAAATTGGGGAACCGCGCAGATTGTGCCAAATGTGCACGGCCAGGTCCAGCGGTGCCGTGGTACACTCCCCCCTCAGCTCTTTACTTTATTGAATGGCCACTTGCCCCCGCTGTCTCGGTCCACTATCTGAAGGCCATCGGTGCCGACCCATCTGGATTAAGCGCTTCAGGCGCCAGGTGGTGGCGACGCTGCTCGGTGGGCTCTTCGGCGGTTTTGTGCACCTGCTGGTGGTGCCCGACCATGTGCCGGTGATGGGCTTTGTGATCGGCGGGCTGCTTTTTTTTGGTCTCAACGAGGCGATTCGCCCCGAGTGAGCCCGAGCCAGTCGGCCAGCTGCCGAAACGCGCGACCTCTGTGTGCGACCGCCAGCTTTTCTTGATCCTCCACCTCCCCAAATGTCCGTCCGTACGGCGGGTAGTAAAAAATCGGGTCGTAGCCAAAGCCGTGTGTCCCACGTGGTTCCGGCCAGATCTCGCCTTCGACTGTGGCTTCGGTCTGAAACAGCAGTGGGGCAGCCGGGTCTGAAGAGCCGGTCTGCCTGCCAGCGGCATCGGTGACTGCGACCGCGACCGCGCAGACATATCTCGCCGTCCAGGGCCGCGGCTTGCCGGCGAGGACTGCGTAGAGATTCTGGAACTTGGCCGGGTAGGTGGCTCCTGGATATCTTGCGCTGTGCACCCCGGGAGCACCTCCGATGGCATCAATCACCAGGCCCGAGTCTTCGGCCACAGTCATGAGGCCGGACTGTGCCGCGTAGTACCTGGCCTTGAGTGCCGCGTTGTCCGCAAACGTGGTTCCGGTTTCCTCAGGCTCGATGAGTGCCGGCAGGTCCGCGAGCGTCCGCAGTGCCTCATGTCCGCCCACGAGGCGGCGAATCTCGCGAATTTTGCCGGGGTTGGTGGTGGCAATCAGCAGAGGCGTCATTGGGGTCACAGGTATAATCGCGCCGTTACCAAAACGTCCCGGTTGGGAGGAGTGTCTCATGGTCAGGAAACGTCATACGTTCTCGTCGTGGTTGGTGGTCGGGTGCGCGGCAGTGTTTGTCGCGCTTGCCGGCAGCCGCGGCGTCGTGGCCCAGGATCCGCCGCCGACGCAGGACCCGCCGACGCCGACCGGTGGGCGCCAGGGTGGCGCCGCCACCCTGCCGGCGCGGCCCCAGCCCTATGACCGCGTCATTACGGCGGAAGCCAAGTCCGATGAAGGCATCTTCAAAGTGCATCGCGTCGGGGACCGGCTGTTTTTCGAAATTCCGAAGGCCCAGCTCGACAAGGACTTCTTGTGGGTGACGCAAATCAAGCGCACGACCGCAGGTGCGGGTTACGGTGGCCAGGCGGGCGGCAATCGCGTGATTCGCTGGTCGGCGCGTGGCGATCGCATTCTCATGCTGGATATCAACTACAGCATTGTCGCCGACCCAAGCAATCCGATCGCACAGGCCGTGGCTGACTCCAACAATCCGACGATTATTCGCGCGTTTAATGTGGCGGCCTATAACGGGCAGCAGGATCCGGTCATCGACGTGACGCAGCTGTTCACGACGGAAGTGCCGGAGTTCTCGGTGCGGGCGCGTATTGGTGGCCGGGGGTTTGATGCCAGCCGCACGTTCCTTGAGAAGGCGACGTCCTTTCCTGAAAACATCAACGTGGAGGTGCTTCAGACATTCACCGCTGGTGAAGCGGCTGCGGCCGGTGGTCGCGCCGGCGGTGCCGCGGCCGGCATGCGTGGCAACAGCGCCACGGTCCTGACGCACTTCAGCATGGTGAAGCTGCCCGAAACGCCGATGATGCCGCGCCTGTTTGATGAACGCGTCGGCTATTTCACCCGTCAGCTGGTCGATTACGGCTCGGAAGAACACCGGGCCGAGCAGAAACGATTCATCACGCGGTGGCGCCTCGAGAAAAAGGATCCCAGCGCCGAGATCTCCGAACCGGTCAAGCCGATCGTGTACTACGTCGATCCCGCGACGCCCGCCAAGTGGGTGCCCTATGTGAAGCAGGGGATTGAAGACTGGCAGCCCGCGTTCGAGGCCGCCGGTTTCCGCAAGGCCATTATTGCGGGCACGGCACCGACCAACGATCCCGACTGGAGTCCGGAAGACGCGCGCTATTCGGTGATTCGCTGGTTGCCGTCCACAGTTGAAAACGCCTCGGGTCCGCACATTCACGATCCGCGCTCGGGCGAAATCATTGAGTCGGACATCCAGTATTACCACAACGTTCAGAACCTCGCGAAGAACTGGTACTTCGTGCAGGTCGGCCCGCTCGATCCGCGCGCGCAGAAGCTGCCGCTGCCCGATGCGATCATGGGCGAGCTCATGCGCTACGTCGTCGCGCACGAGGTCGGGCACACGCTTGGCTTCCAGCACAACATGAAGGCGAGCTCGGCCTACACGATCGAACAGATCCGCGACCCGAAGTGGGTCAAGGAAATGGGACACACACCGACGTTGATGGACTACTCGCGCTTCAACTACGTCGCGCAGCCCGAGGACAAGATCGACCCGATCGATCTGATTCCGAAGATTGGTCCGTACGACAAGTGGGCGACCATGTGGGGCTACAAGCCGATCCCGGGTGCCAAAACCGCCGACCAGGAAAAACCGACGCTCGATACGTGGGCACGCGAGCAGGACACCAAGCCGTACCTTCGGTTCTCCACCGAAGGTCAGGGCGGCACCGACCCCGGCGACCAGACCGAGGCGGTGGGTGACATCGACGCGGTGCGTGCGACCACGCTGGGCCTGCGCAATCTCTCGCGTGTGTCGGAAATGCTGCTGAGCGCGACCGGTACCCGCACGGGTGATCCGTGGACGGAACTTGAGGAGGTCTACGCCCGCATGGTGGGCCAGTGGACCACCGAGATGAATCACGTCACTCGCGTGGTAGGCGGATTCAACTCGCAGCAGAAACACATCGGCCAGAACGGCGTGCGTTTTGAAGTAGTCGCGCGCGCAAAGCAGCAGGAAGCGGTGCGTTTCCTGTTGGCCAACGCCTTCCAGACACCGTTGATGATGGTCCGCCCTGAGATCCTGCGGCGGATCGAACCCAACGGCATCATCGATCGCGTGCGCAACGCGCAGAACTCGGTGCTCAATGGATTGATTCAGAACGCGAAGCTCGACCGCATGACGGAGCAGGTGGCGCTCGATGGCCCGGCGGCGTACTCG
>JBKJTD010000217.1:0-4729 GCA_046590915.1 Vicinamibacterales bacterium | reverse complement strand
TGCGATCGCGAGCACGGCAACCACCCCCACGGCGACGCGGCTGTTGCGCGTGATCCACCACGCGATGCACGCCATCGCGACAAAGTCCATCACCCAGAACACGCGCGTGATCTGCAGCTGCACCGCCAGCGCCAGGTCCATGACCGTCAAGGGCACGGACACCAGAAACAGCGCGGTCAACGCCATGCAGCCCCAGACGATGGCCGCGTCGCCGTCGTCAGCCAGACCCCGCGCCTGCCTCGCGCGCCAGGTGAACAAAATCACGAGTGGATACGCGAGGTTGATCAGCCACGCGTCCGGTGGCCAGTCGGCGGGGAAGAGGTAGTCCTTTTCAGCGAGGACACGCAGCCAGTCGGCGTCCATCGTGACCAGGCGGGAGGCCATCGGGCCCAGCGTGACCGCCCACAGTGAGACCGCGGCCACCACGGCCGCACCCACGGCCAGAGATGACCGCCATGCCGGTCGCCGCACAAAGGATCCGACGGCGACGACGAGTCCAAACCACACGGCCGTGGTCGGATGCAGCAGCCCCGCCAACGCGACAAACGCTGCCGCTGGAAGCAGGCGGTTTCTCAGCAGACACGCCAGTGCCGCCACTCCCAATCCAAAGGCGAGCTGGCGCGGGTGCATGTACCCTTCGAGCGAATTGGCGCCGGTCTTGGTGATCCGATGGCGCAGCGTGAGCAGGATGCCGAACGCAGCCACCGCCCACCAGGAAAAGTGCAACCCGCGCGCAAACGCGACGGCTGCACCGAGAATGACGAGGAGCGAAAGCAGATACACACCGGCAGCCACTGCAGGCAGCGATGCTCCGGTCGCTTGCACGACACCGGCCATCAGTTCGTCGGAGGTCATCAGATGCGACTGTGCCTGCAGGAGTGTGCCGTCCCTGGGGAAGAGTGCTTCGTCCAGATGCTGCTCAATCGCCGGAACGTAATAGGCCTGGTCCGAGACGCCGTACCGGTAGCCGCCGGAGTTGGCGGCAGCCAGTACCACAAACACCGTGGCGGCGACGGCGCCGGCCAGCACCGCGCGTGTCACAGCGGCTCGTCGGCTGTGGGACCGTACATCGGAGGCAGCGGCACCTCCTGCAAACGCAGATACACGCTGAGCTGCCCGCGGTGATGGACGATGTGGTTGATGACGAAAGATTTGAAGGCTGCCACGCGAGGCACCGACAGCCGCATCTCGCCTTTGCGCGTGAGCTGCCAGGGCGCCATCAGTTCCGCGTCGCTCAGTGTGGTGAGAAGGCCACGCACGGTGGCGACGGCGCCGTCAAACGCCTGCAGCACCGCTTCGGACGTCTCGTGAGTCGGCGGCGCCGGAGCGCTGTCGAGCACGAGGTCATACCCGGATTGCGTGAGAATCCGCTCGCCCCAGTGCGGAATGCGGGACAGGTGGGTGGCAAGCTGGCCCAAGGTAAACGACTTGGGGTGCGGCGTCCACTGGAAGGCCTGCGCCGGCGCGCGTTCAAGCAGCCGGCGCGTGACGGCCATCTCCTGATCAAACTCGGGCAGGAGCCCCTGCGCGATCATCGACCGAAGTTCACTCGCGGTGTGACCTTCGCGGCGTCGGGGACTTCATAGTAGGGGTATTCGTCGAAGCTGAAAATCGACGCGGTCACATTCGACGGGAACTGACGTCGCAGCGTGTTGTACGCCTGCACGCGTTCGTTGTACCGCATGCGCTCGGTCGTCAGGCGATTTTCGGTGCCCGACAGTTCGTCCATCAGCCGCATGAACGTGGCGTCGGATTTCAACTGGGGATACGCCTCCATCACGACAAGCAGTCGCGCCAGCGCGGAGCTTTCCGCATTGCCCGCTTCAATTTTCTGCGCAGGCGTGGTCGCACCGGCCATCTTCGCGCGTGCGTCAGCGATCTGCCCGAAGACGTCCTTCTCCTGCTGGGCGAAACCCTTGACGGTTTCCACCAGATTCGGAATCAGATCGCTGCGGCGCTGCAGTTGGTTTTCCACCTGCGCCCATTGACCCTTGATGGCTTCCTCCTGGCTGGTGAACGTGTTGTACGAACAACCGGAGCCGGCCAGCCCCGCACTGAGGAGAACAACGATCGCTGCAAGCTTGCGCATAGGTCTCATGCTACCACCCACCGGAGGCGCCGCCGCCACCACTGCCGCCTCCGCCAAAGCCCCCGAACCCGCCCCCGCCAAATCCGCCGCCGCTGAACCCGCCCGATCCAAACCCGCCGCCGAACCCACCGACACCGCCGTGCCATCCGCTCCACGTGCCTCGGCCGCCCCGGCGGTTGAAGCCGGACGGGCCGCCGCGCGACTGTGACTTGATCCACTGGATAAAGAGCCAGATCGCAATGAAGACCAGGACGGTCGACATGCCTCCCGGCGCGACGTCATTCCCGTCGCTCTGGCGCGTCGCCGGCCGCGCTTCATCGAGCGCGACCCCTCGCGCGTCGGCGATCCGCCAGGCGATCGTCCGGGTCGCTTCCACCAGGCCCGGTCCGTACTGCCCCTGCCGGAATGCCGGCAGCAGGTGCGTGCGGATGACGTCACCGGCATACCCGTCGGTGATGAATTCTTCAAGTCCGTATCCGACCTCGATGCGCACCTTGCGATCATCGACCGCCACGAGAATCAAGGCGCCGTTGTCGGTGTCAGCCTGACCCACACCAGCCGATTCGAACATACGGACGGCATAGTCCTCGATGGTGCCGTAGGGCTCAAGCGTCTTGACGGTGGCGATGACGATGACGTCGCCCGAGGCCGTCTGTAATGCGCGGATGATGCGATCCAGCTGCTCGGCGGATGCCGCATCAATGACGCCACCAAAGTCGTTGACTGGCGCCGTCAGCGCTGGTGGCGCAGGCGTCTGCGCCCATACCGCCGCCGGAGCGGCAAGGACCACGGCAAGCACCAGCAGGGCGCCAAGACGGCTCAGTTGCGCCATTTGTCCACAAAAGCCCAGAGCGTCTCTGCCGTCAACAGATACGCGTTCATGAATTCAGGCGCCTCAAGCAGTGCCGTCACTTGCTCAGGATGCTGCTCGAGCACCAGCACGCCACGCACCGTCTGGGCCGGGAGGCCGAGGTGCTGTTCTCCAAATGATGCGAGCGCATCGTCGTTGTCGGGATGCGCGTTCTGGAGTCGCGCCACATTCACCAACAGGGCCCGCAGCGGTGCCGCCGACTGAATCAGCATCGCCTCCTGTTCTGAGTGGTGGTCGGCCGCGTGCAGCCAGCCCTGACGCAAGTGAATGAGAAACGACTGGGCCTGTACTTCGCAGGCACGGCGGAGGTCGGCATCAGTCGGATGCAAGTCGGCAAACGGCGGGATGCCGGTGATGACCACGTGTCGGTCGAGCATCGCTTCGTATTCCAGCGGGAACGCGTCGAGGGAGCGACGGAATTCATCGCCCGTGAGCAGCAACGGCGTCTCAAGTCCCTCGCGGTGCCAACGGTCGACGAGCGGCGCGAGACCCTGCAGGTCGTCAGACGTGATGCGCTGGACAAACGCAGCAGCCCTGGTCGGGCTGTAGGCCACGACCGCGACCAGCCGTGTGTCGAGCACGCGGGCCAGATCTGCGGCCAGCCGGTCCATCGCCTGTCGCGCCGTGGAGGTCAGTGTGAGCGGAACCTGGGACATGTGTCCGTCAATTGTAGCGGGGAGCCGGGCATAGAATGGCGGAGATGCGCATGCGGGAGTTGGCGGTCGGATGTTTCGGCGGCGGCACGGGCTTGCCGAGTGTCCTGGGGGGACTCAAAGCCAACCCCTGGGTCGACGTCCACGCGATTGTCACCATGTTCGACAGCGGCGGGTCGTCCGGGCAGTTGCGAGACGCGCTCGGCGTGTTGCCTCCGGGCGACATCATGAAGTGTGCGCTGACCCTGGCCCGAAGCGAAAAAGATGCGCGCCGGCTGCTGCAGGCGCGGCTGCCGATGTTGGAGCACAAGCGGCTTGCGGGGCACACGGGTGGCAACCTGCTGCTCTCGATGATGGCTCAGCAGAGCGGCGATTTTCTTGCGGCAGTCGACGGGTTGCGCGCGTTGTTGGGATGCCAGGGCCATGTGTGGCCGATCACCGATCAACAGGCGACGATTTGCGCGGAATACGCCGACGGCACTCGCACCCGAGGCGAGGTGGAGGTGGATGCCGAGCAAACGCGTGGGGGAGCGGTGACGCGCCTCTGGCTGGAGCCGAGTGTGCAGATTCATCCGCGCGTGGCGGAGATGATTGCGCGGCTGGACGCGATGGTGATTGGGCCGGGGTCGTTTTACACGAGCCTGCTGCCAATTTTCCTCGTCGGTGGGTGTCGGGAGGCGATTGGGCAATTCCAGGGCCCAGTGGTGTACGTCGCGAATCTCATGCGCGAGGGACGTGGCATGCAGGACTTCACGGTGGCAGGGGCAGTCGCTCGCCTTGAGTCAGCCATCGGCCGACCGATTGACATCGTCATCCACAACATCCACCCGCCTGATGGTGCGATCCAGGAACGGTACGCGGCGGAGAACAAGTCACCGCTGCCATTGGGTGACTTGCCTGCACACTGCGAATTATTGGAAGGACGTTTCTGGCTGGGCGCGATCGCGCGTCACGATCGACGCCGGCTGCGCGCAGCTATCTGGGCTGTGCTGGCGAAGCGACTTCTGTAAAAAAAGACGTCGGGACACCCGACGTCTTATTTCGCGGGTTTGGCAATCCAACCGGCTTCGCCCATGCCGCCGAGGTGAGCGGTGCCCTTGATGACATCGCCGGCGG
>JBKJTD010000197.1:0-5488 GCA_046590915.1 Vicinamibacterales bacterium | reverse complement strand
GACGAAGGCCTGTGGAAGTACAGCCGGTATCCCAACTACTTCGGCGAGATGTTGTGCTGGTGGGGTATCTACGTGTTTGTCGCACCGGGTCTGGGCGCTTGGAACGTACTCGGCATCCTCGGGCCTGTGTCGATCACGTACATCCTGCTCAAGGTGACGGGCATTCCCACACTCGAGAAAAGCGCGAACAAGAAGTGGGGCGCGAATCCGGAGTATCAGGCGTACGTCGGGCGCACCAGTCGGCTCATGCCGCTTCCGGGTCGGAACTGAGGCGCGTCAGGACGGCGGAAGGAACCCCTTCATGACCCACTGCTCAGCCCTGGTCTGTCCGAGGGTGTAAGCCAGACGCCGGCCATCCGGGCTCAACGCAGTGAAATACGGTTGGGTGAATCCAGGAATGCGCACCGTCGTGTCCACGGCATCGTTGCCGACCATCGACACGCGCCACATCTGCTGCGGAATCACGGTCGCATCCTCTCCAGCCTTGTACCGCGTGAACAGGATATCGCCGTCGGGCGTCCATCCCTGCACCACGACAAACTCTGAGGGGGCCACCGTGAACAGTGCGCGAGGTTGTGCGCCGTTCGACTGCACGTACACGGAACGTTTCACGTTCGGCTGCCGTCTGCTGCCGGCGCCAAAGGCGACCGAGGCGCCATCGGGAGAGATCGCGAATCCGTGAAAGCCGAAAAAACCATTCGCACGCCAGTCGACGAGGACTGTTTCATGACCGGTCGCGATGTCGCGCGCCACAAGGCCGCGCGGCGCATGACGATAGATCAGCGCATTTCCATCAGATGACCATTGGTGGAGGCCGTAGGCACTTTCGTTGCTCTCCGAATCCACGAGGATCGGCCTCGTTTCGCCGTTGGTCACGTCCACTTCGAAGTAGCCAATCTGGTTCTCAAGGCTGACGCCTCGGACCGCAACTGTGCGTCCAGCGGGTGACCAGCGCGGTGCCGAGAGATGGAGTGCCGACAGCCGGGGCACGACATCGCGGAACCGGCCCGTTGCCAGATCCAGAATCGTGATGTGGTTCGCGCCTCGATTCATGCTGAGCTGGACGCTCGTGCTCGGCACGCGCGTGATGAACGCGAGGCGACGCCCGTCGGGCGACCACCCCGGGCCGGCTCTGCCGCCGACGACCGCGGGTGAAACCCGCGTCGGTGTGCCGACGGCCGACGAGGCGCCGGGCGTCAAGTCGACTGACGCCGCATACACGTCGAGATCGCTCGTGTCGAGCAGGTAGTGATAGGCGCCGTCGGCCGTCAGCGCCAGCGGCATCGCACCGGCGAGTTGAGAAGCCACCTGCACCGGCTGGCCTTGTGCGACGCCGTGGGAAACCGGCACCACCCAGCCCTCCAGGGCACCCGAGCGATTGCTCGTGAAAAACACGCCGCTCCCGTCAGGCGTCCAGAACGGCGAGAGATTATTCGCGCGTTCGTCAATGAGCACGCGTGGCTGCGCTGGTTGACGAGTGTCGAGCACCATCAACTGCCACTCCATGGACCGGAAATCGCGCGGGACGTCGTACACCACAAATCGGCCGTCCGGCGACAGACTGGCCTGCCGCGGATGTCCGCGCTGGAACGACTGCAGTACACGTGGCTGCGCGCCATCGACCGGCACCAGCGCCATGTCGATGCGACCGTCCGCATGTTCAAGCCAGCACAAAATCTGCGAGCCATCGGCAGACCACTCCAGCGGTGTCTGCGAAGCGACGACGCCGTGCGCCACCAGGACCGTCGTCTGCCCGGTGGCGACTTCGACGACACGCAGGTCGTATCCCTTCCCATTCGTGTACCACGAGTAGGCAATGCGATCGCCGGTGGGGGACATGGCCGAGTGCCCGCCGGAGTCGCCGCTGTTGGGGGACACAGTCGTTATCTGGTGGCTGGTCCCGGTCGCCATTTCCCAGTACCAAAGATTGCCGCCCGGATGGTCCATGTAGGGCTGATAGCGCCCGTCACGCGATGGGCGTCCCAAGTAGTCGGACAGCGGTGGCGTCAGCGGGTGATAGGTCGCCGTGGCTGCCACCCCGAGGGGCGTGGCTCCGGGCGCCGCACCGTTGCCATCGCCACGTCGTAGGCTCGCACTGCGCGCGACATCGGACGTGACTGCCATTGCAAGGGTGGCGACAGTCACAGCAGCGGCGGCGACGAGTGCGAGCGGATGAACCGCCGGTCGGGTGTTACGCGCCGACGGCTTCGACTGCACATCCAGGAGAGCTGCCGCAAACGCCTCGGCATCGGTGTATCGATGCCGCGGATCAGCGACGAGACCGCGCGTGATGGTGTCTACCACCGCACGTGGCAGCGTATCCAGCGCGACCGCGCGCGACCCGGCGGCATGTCCGGCCCGCACCTCATCGAGCGTGCGGCCTTCGACCGGATACCGGCCCGTGAGAAGGCGATAGAGCAGCACCGCCAGTGCATACACGTCGCTGGCCACTGTGGCCGGACTGCCGGCAAAAATTTCCGGAGCCAGATACAACGGCGTGCCGGAGAGATCACCTGAGCGCGACGGCACCGCCTGCAGATCGTGACCCGTCCCGAAATCCATGAGGACGATGCGCCCGCCGGTTTCGCGCATGACGTTCTGCGCCTTGATGTCGCGATGCAGCAATCCGGCCGCGTGTACGGCACCGAGCGCGCGGCATAGGTCGAGTCCGATCGGGACCACTTCGTCGGCCGGCAACGGACCGCGATCGGCCAGCACGCGGTCGAGCGTGTGGCCGTCGATAAACTCGGTCCAGATGCCGACCTGGCCGTCGATCGCTTCGGCGCCGTACACGGTGAGCACGTTGGGATGGCGGACGCGGGCCAGCAACCGCGCTTCTTCGATGGCGTGAATGGGTGAGGCGGCGGCGTCGGATGCCGGCGCGTGCAGCAGCTTCAGCGCGACCTGTCGTTGCAGGCGCGCATCCCACGCGCGGTAGACGCGCCCGAAGAGGCCTTCGCCGAGCGGGCCGAGCAGCGTGAGTGGACCCCAGCGGGTGATCGGCGGTGCGCTGGCGTCGGGCGACCACTCCGAGGGTGTGCGATGAAGTGTGGCGAGCGCGGCGATGGCCCGTAGCTCATCGACGACGGCGTCGGGTGGACCTGTGTCGGCGGTCGTCCAGTCGATCGCGCTGCCGTCGGCGATGCGCGCAGCGATCGACAGCGCCTTATCGTCGGCGTTCATGCTGCATCTCCTCCGCGAGCCGCACGAGCGCGCGCGACACGGTCTTGCGCGCGGCATCCGGCGACGGACTGCCGAGGCTCCTGGCGAGTTCGTCGTAGGACTGACCCAGTTCCACGCGCCCGATGATGGCTTCTCGTTCCTCGTCCTTCAGCCGCGCCAGGGCGCTCTCGTAGCGCTCAAACGTCTCAAGCCCGATGGCATCGTCGAGCGGGGACGAGGGGTGGGCGTGCTCAAGTTCATCGAGCGTGTCAGTGGCGGGACGCGCCCGCGTGCGCCGCAATTCATCTCTGATCCGGTTCATGACGGCCTGTCGCAGGTAGGCCAGGAACGCGCCTTCGCGACGCGGTTCGAAGCTCCCCATCTTCTTAAACGCATTCAGGAGGGTGTCCTGGACAAGGTCATGGGTCTCGTTGGCGCCCCGGGCCCATCGCGGCAGGCGCCCGCTGGCCCATCGTTGCAATGGACGCAGATAGCGGGTGAATAAAGCCTCCAACGCGGCGGTCTCGCCGGCGTTGGCGCGCTCGAGGAGGTGGAACGTCGACTCGGCGTCCGGACCTGGGGGCTGCACGGTGGGCGGGATTCTATACCCACCATGGGCTCGTTTGTGTGGGTTTGTCCGGTCGATCGCGGAGTTGCGTTATGGATGAGTAGGAACATTCACAGGAGACCCCCATGCTTCCCAGATCCGGAATCGTCATTACCCTCGTCATCGTCGCCGGCCTTTCGGCAGCCGTGACGGCTCAGAAAAAACCCTCCAGCACCAACACGCCTGTGGTGAGTCTGATTAGCGACTACGACTCAGGTGTGGCGCCGTCCCTGCAGATTCAGAGCGACCAACTTGGCGTCTATGAGTCGTCCTCGACGCTCAAATCGGAACTGCAGCAAAGCGGTGGTACGTGGGCGCTCGACTCGTACTACCCCACTGGCGCCACCCGCAGGGTTGTAGTCAACTTTACGCGCCCTCTCGCCGGTACCGGTCCCGGCGGCGGCGATCCCGTGGCGCCGCCGTCGGGCGCCTACCTCGCGCGCATGGCGTCGGACTGCTACAGGGACAACCTCAACTACCTGACGCTGCTTCCCGGGCAGTCGATGCAGTGCCGCCTGTACATCCACTTCGACCACGGCGGCAAGACGTACACCTTGCACATGGCCCGGACGAATGCGAATTTCCCGGAGACCAATTCTGCGACGGTCACGTGTATCTTCCCGGCGAGTGGGACCGGCCCCTGTTCGCAGTGGCGTCTGTCGCCGTCGGGGCAGTATGTGGAGACAGATGGCACCACCGTGCAGGCAAACGTCGCGCGTTTGTCAGAGGAGACGTGGGTCAAAGGCAAATTGACGTATGTGAAGCAGGGCAACTATCTGATGTCTTTTTCGATCATTGTCGCGAAGCCCTGACCACCACGTAGGGCGGGACCCTCAGGTCCGCCGCATGGCTAGCCGACGATGATCTTCCTGACCCCGCGATCTTTGAGGATGGCGGGCAGGCGCGTGCGGTGATCGCCCTGCAGCATGATGGTGTCGGACTCGACTGATCCTCCACAGCCGAGTGCCGCCTTCAACTGCTTCAGCCACGTGAGCAGCTCGGCCTCTTTGAGGCCGAGCTGCTCGATCACCGTGACTTCCTTGCCGCCACGGCCGGAACGTTCGTATCTGACGACCGCCCTGGCGGGGCCTGAGCGGTCGAAGTCGCCAGGTTCGAAATCCCGAAGTCCCGGGGCCCCGCTGTCCCGAACTTCAGGCGGTTCCGAAGTTCCCTCCGGAGGCTCCGGAAGC
This sequence comes from Vicinamibacterales bacterium, assembly GCA_046590915.1. Classification (GTDB taxonomy): domain Bacteria; phylum Acidobacteriota; class Vicinamibacteria; order Vicinamibacterales; family SCN-69-37; genus SYFT01. The sequence continues at coordinate 529 of JBKJTD010000197.1, read as the reverse complement.
CCGAGCTGCTTACGCAAATCCCCGAACGGATTGTTCTTCACGAACCCCAGTTCCTAGAACTGACTCCACAGATACTGGTTCGTGACCTCGTGATGGAACTGGACTTCTGCGGTCTTGATGCGTGAGCCGAGTGCCTTCGGGCACCGATCCGCCTGCGCCTGCTTCACATCAATGTAACGCTGGTGCACTTCGGGGCCGAGCAGTTCGGCCATGAACTTGCTGCCCTTGAAGAGGCGGATGCCGTCATAGATGTTGTCGGGCAGGAACTTCGTTCGCGAACGACGGGTTTCGGCGTCCTCGTCTCCGAGCGGACCTTCAAGGCCGGTGCGGAGCAGGAGATAGAGCGCGAGGTAGGGATTCGCATCCGGGGCAATCGAGCGCACTTCCACACGCGCGGACTTTTCGTTGCCGATCGGAATGCGGACCATCGCGCCGCGGTTGACGGCCGACGCCTTGATCTGGTTCGGCGCCTCGTAGTGCGGGTCCAGACGACGGTAGGCGTTGACGCTGGGGTTGAGCGCGAGGCAGA
>JBKJTD010000457.1:0-4589 GCA_046590915.1 Vicinamibacterales bacterium | reverse complement strand
GGAGGGCGGCCGCGTGGCGATCGCCGCGCAGGCGCTCGGCGTGGGACAGGCGGCGCTCGATGAGGCCATCGACTACGCCAAACGTCGTGAAGCGTTTGGGCAGCCGATTGGGAACTTCCAGGCCATTCAATTCCAGCTCGCCGATCTGGCCACCGACCTGGAGGCCGCCCGCATGTTGATGTGGAGCGCGGCGGACGCCCGCGACCGCGCGCCGCGCGCACGGGTGGAGGCGGCGATGGCGAAGCTGCAGGCGTCGGAGGCCGCCCACCGCGCGGCTGACCGCGCGATGCAGATTCTGGCGTCGGAAGGCTACCGCCGTGGTTCGCGCATCGAACGATTGTTCCGTGACGTTCGCGCTGCTGAGATCTATCAAGGCACGTCAGAAGTGCAGCGCATGATCATTGCCGAGCATCTCATCGGGTAGATCGCGAGGATCTAGGCCAGGATGTTTTTGGCGATCGTCTGCAACTGCAAATTTGATGTGCCTTCGTAGATCTGGCCGATCTTCGCGTCCCGATACAACTTCTCAACCGGGTAATCCTTGACGAAGCCATAGCCGCCAAACAGATTGACCGCCAGTGACGCGGTCCGCTCTGCGGCCTCGCTGGCGACCAGCTTGCACATGGCCGCTTCCGTCAGAAACGGTTTGCCGGCGTCACGCAGGCGCGCGGCGTTGTACACAAGCAGTCGCGAAGACTCCACGTCAGTGGCGGCACGCGCCAGTTGGAACTGCACGCCCTGATATTCGGCAATGGCCTTGCCGAACTGCTTGCGTTCCTTCGTGTATTTCACCGCGTGATCAAGTGCGCCCTGCGCGAGCCCAAGCATCTGGGCTCCGATGCCGATGCGGCCTTCGTTGAGCGTCTCAATGGCGACCTTGTAGCCCTTGCCGACGTCGCCAAGCACATCCGCCGCGGTGACCGTGCAGTCTTCAAAGATCAATTCACACGTGCTCGACGCGCGGATGCCGAGTTTGTCTTCCTTCTTGCCGACGGTGAACCCGGCAGTGCCGCGCTCGACGATGAACGCCGTGATACCGCGGTAGCCAGCTTCGGGATTGATGGTCGCAAACACGATGAACACATCGGCTTCATTGCCATTGGTGATCCAGAGTTTGCGGCCGTTCAAGACGTAGCCCCCGTCGACTGCACGAGCGCGGGTCTGGAGGGCGAAGGCATCAGACCCCGAACCCGCTTCCGACAGCGCGTAGGCGCCGATGGTGTCCTCCGCGAGCCGCGGCAACAGGCGTTGTTGGATCGCCGGCGATCCCCACCGGAGGATTGCGTTGATGACCAGCGTATTCTGCACATCGACCAGCACGCCGACCGACGGATCCACTCGTGACAACTCTTCGACGACGAGCACGGAGTGAAAAAACGTCCCGCCCGATCCGCCGTGGGCTTCCGGAATTTCGACACCCATGATGCCAAGGCCGAACAGGTCCTTGATCAGACTCTTGTCCATCGTGGCGTGTTCGTCCATGTCGCGCACCAGTGGGCGCACACGACGTTCGGAGAACTCCCTCACACTCTGTCGAAGGAGGATTTCGTCGTCTGTCAGTTGGGTGAGGGGTGTCACGGGAGCGGTCATCCCGGTCAGTTTACCAGCCATGGAGTCGCATTTTGGTGATTCACAACGAGACGTGGAGACAGAGACGCCTTGAAAAGTCACAGCCCTCCCCGTCTCGTTGTGAAAAAACACCTGTGACATGGTGAATAATCGACGTTATGGCGACAAGCAGATCGCGGGTCAGGCGTGCGACAGCCGTCGGGCTGTTGATGGGCGCGTGGGGCCTTGCGGCCGCCACATCGGGGCAACAGGCGCAGCCACCACAGCCTCAGAAGCCGCCGGTGTTTGGCACCCGCATCGATACCGTCAGCGTCGACGTGGTCGTGACCGACCGCAAAGGGCAGCCGGTCACTGATCTCACGCCGGCCGATTTTGAGGTGACGGAAAACCGGAAGCCTCAGACGATCGATTCCTTCAAATTGATTCAGATCGACGACAGCCTTGATGTCGATCCGGCGCGCAACAGGGAGATTCGCTCGCTGGCCGATCAGGAACGGGAACTGATGCGCGATGACGTGCGCGTCATCGTGATTTACCTCGACGATTACCACACCCGTCTGGGCAACTCGATGGCGATCCGGGAGCGGCTGGCGAAGTTCGTGCGCGGCCTGCACCCCCGCGATCTGGTGGCGCTGATGACGCCGCTCATGTCCACCGCCGCCGTCACGTTTTCCCGTAATCACGACGCCACCGCGCGGCAGATCATGGCGTTCCAGGGCCGCAAGTACGACTACACACCCAAACATCCCGCTGAGGAGATCTATCAATATCTGACTGCCGAGCAGATTGAAAATCTTCGCAACCAGATCGTCACGACCGGCCTCGAAGGATTGTGCGTGTATTTGGGGAGCGTGCGCGACGGTCGAAAGACGGTCCTCTACGTGAGCGAGGGACTCTTGAGCAGGATTCCCGAGGGGACGCGCACGACGGGCCTGTACGGCGGCACGGGCGGCGCGGCGATCCCGCCCCAGACCATGCAGCAGCAGATGGCCGCTTCCGGCGCGACCAACGCCGGGCAGCAGGCCAGCCAGATGAACCTGCTGGATTTGATGAAGCACATCTTCCTCGCGGCCAGTCGCAGCAACACATCGTTTTACCCCATGGATCCTCGAGGATTGGCCGCCGCTGAATTTTCGGTGGCTGATCGCGTGGGTCTGTCGGATGACCGCACCGCGTTGAACGAATCGATGGATGTGCTCCGCATCCTCGCCAGCAACACGGATGGGCGCGCGATTGTCAATTCCAACGATCCTCAGCCCGCGCTGGAGCAGATGCTGCGCGACAGCAGCGCCTATTACCTGCTCGGCTACACATCGACGGAAGCCCCGCGCGACGGCCGGTTTCATCCGATTCGGGTCAACGTCAAACGCAAAGACGTCGAGGTCCGCGCCCGCAGTGGATATTGGGCGTACTCGGATGAGGATGTGGCGCGCGCGGCCAAGCCCTCGTTTACGAGGCCCCCTGACGTGGAAAAGGCGTTTGACACGATTGCCGATCCGCCCGGAGGTCTCATTCGCAGCTGGTGGACCAGTGATCGCGGCACCGATGGACGCACGTCGGTGACGCTGGTCTGGGAAGCCCTGCGCCCCTCGGCCGCCGACGCGCCCGCTGCCGTGAGTGTGACCGCCAGTGCGCCCGGGGGCGACCTGGTGTATCGCGGTCGGGCCGATCGCGAAACCGATCCCACTGGTCGTGTCGCCGGCCGCGTGACGTTTCCTGCCCCGCCAGGAGCCCTGGTGCTGCGGTTGGTGGCCGAGAACGCCAACGGCGACCGGCTGGATGCCAGCGAACGTGCCGTCGTGATCCCCGATTACACCAGCACGGACGCCGTGGTCACCACTCCGCAATTGTTCCGCGTCCGCACGGCTCGCGACATACAGCAGCTCAAGTCTGCGACAGATCCGCTGCCCACGACCGCACGCCAGTTCACGCGCACCGAGCGCCTGTTCGTGCGCTTCCGCGTCTATCTGCCCGGCGGCGCGACCGCCAGTCCGCACCTGCGCCTGCTCAATCGCAACGGCGACGTGATGTCGGTGGTTCCCGTGACGGTGGACCCATCCCGAGGCGCCGAAGGGGAGTTTGCCCTCGGTGGCGTACCGCCCGGCGACTATCTGCTCGAAGCGGCGGCGTCGGCTGATGCGGCGGCGCCCAGAGCGCCCGTCGCGTTCCGCGTGACCGGCTGACGCCTCCCCACGGTGACGTCTCCCACTTGCGACGCTTGGAGGGGTCGCATACGATGAGCCGCGTCCGGACCTCCCCGGACACGAAAGGACACGGCGTGAATCCAATTACAGGTTTATTGGCGGCCCTTGGCGCATTGACTGTGATCTATGTCGGCGGTTGGACCAAGTACATCGCCGCCGCGCGCCGGCAACCGGGAGGCGCTGATTCACCCGCGACCGATTCCCGTCCGCCCAGCATGTTTCAGATCGGGCTCGGCGCCGTCACCAACTTCTTTGACGCTTTGGGTATCGGTTCATTTGCCACCACGACTGCGGTGTTCCGGTTCAAGCAGATGGTGCCGGATCGCATCATCCCTGGCACGCTGAACGTTGGACACACGCTGCCCACGATCGCGCAGGCGTTCATTTTCACCGCGGTGATTCCGGTTGATGTGTTGACGTTGTTCTCGATGATCATCGCAGCCGTGCTCGGCTCCTGGCTCGGCGCGGGGGTGGTCGCGAAGTGGCCCAAGCAGACGGTGCAGATCGGCATGGGGGCGGCATTGCTGGCCGCAGCCACGTTCATGCTGATGCGCCAACTTGACCTGTTCCCAGCCGGCAGTGACGCGACCGGGGTGCGAGGGATGACGCTGGTGGTCGCGATCGCCGGCAACTTCCTGCTCGGCGCGCTGATGACGCTGGGCATCGGTCTCTACGCGCCGTGCATGATTCTCGTCAGTCTGCTCGGCATGAGCGAACGGACGGCCTTCCCAATCATGATGGGCTCGTGCGCGTTCCTGATGCCGATTGGCAGCCTGAGATTTATTCGTGAAAAGGCGTACAGCCTCCGCAACGCTC